>JANLVM010000757.1:0-16804 GCA_031364015.1 Gemmatimonadaceae bacterium | reverse complement strand
CCGCCGTTTCCACACCGCGACCGCGTAGCGCCCGAGCGAATGCGGCAATCACTGGCCCGGTGGTTGGCGTGAAGCCCAGCGTTCCGCCGGGATGCAGCGGAATGAGGTTGACAAAGGCGCGACACACCCGAGCCAAGCCTGCGAGTTGGGCTGCGTGCGCGGGCTGATCGTTGATACCGCCGAGCATCACGTACTCCAGTGTCACTCGCCGGTCGAATGCCGCCGCCGCAGCCATGACGTCCGCGAGCGGATATTTGATGTTGATCGGCATCAAGGAGCGCCGAAGGTCATCAGTTGGTGCATGGATGGAAATGGCCAAACGAAACTGCTCCGGCCGCTCGGCAAGCGCGAGGATCCCAGGCAGGACGCCAACCGTCGAGACGGTGATGTGCCGCGCCCCGATTCCGAGCGCCCGCGGATCGTTGAGCAGCGTGAGGGTCGTGCTGACCGCGGGCCAGTTCATGAGCGGTTCGCCCATGCCCATGAACACGACATTCGTGGCGAGGATCGGCGGCGACAGGAGCCGCAGCGCGCGCACCTGCCCGGCGATCTCCGACGGACGCAGGTTGCGTTGAAATCCCATGGCGCCAGTGGCACAGAATGCGCATTGCAACGCGCATCCGGCTTGTGAGGAAATGCACAGCGTCATCCGATCATCGTCGGGAATCGCAACCGTTTCAATCAGTTGTCCATCGTCGAGACGAAACAGAAACTTCTCCGTGCCGTCACTCGAACGCTGGCGCGCTTCGAGCGCGAGCCCCCCCACACTGAACGACGCGTCAAGCAACTCCCGAAGCCGTTTCGGAAGCTCAGTGATGCGGTCAAACGATGCAACCGGGCGCTGCCACATTCGCGCGAACACTTGTGCGGACCGATAGTCGGGCTCGCCCTGTTCCGCAAACCACTGACCCAATCGCGTCAGGGCCGCATTGGGATCGAGGTCGAGCAGATTCTCGCGAGCGTCGAGCACGTGAGGGAGCGACGGTGCAATCGTCAACGAAGGAGAGAGCTCAGGGTGAATTGATAGAGTGGGCCCAGGCCCGGCGTGCCTTCCTCGCGCGCCACACCCACTACGTAGCGAGCATAGTGCAGCGCGACACCCGATCGAATCCTGGAGACTGTGCGACGGGACGCACTGGTGCGCAGAAAGGCGCCTCTGAGATCTACTCGATCAAAGCGCCACGCGAGGAACGGACCATATTCTTTCGCGCCGCGGTTCACCGAGTTGTAGCTGTACCCCACCCGGGTTTCACGCTCCTTCTCGCCCATCAACCGGGCGTCCGCTGCCGCGACCACTGCGGGTCGATCCTCGATTTCTCGACCGGGACGCCACAAAAAGCTCGACACGGCAATACGCGCGTCGCGGATTGGGAGCGAGTGCAGGATCACGCCCAGATCTGCCGCGAGCGCATGGTCCGTGAATCGATCCGCGCGCCCTTCGCGATACCGCAGTGCCACGCCGGCGGTGAGATGGGGCAGCACGTCGCGCGCTGCGGAGAGTGACAGCAGAAGGCTGGAGTACGGCACCTCACCCACGGCCTGTGGATCTGTTTCGGTGCGCACCAGACTGGCCACGGAAGTGCGGGCAATCGAAACCCCCAACGTGGTTCCGTCCGCTCGTCGAAAATTCGCGGAAAGCAGCTGACCGTCGACACTTTGATCAGCGGCCGTCGAAAGCGACGCAACGCCAACACGCCACCGGTCTTTCGTGGAGAGCCGACTGGACGCCGGGTTCCAAAGCCCGCCACCGGGCTCGCGCGCGAGCGCAGCAGGCTCAAGCACGGCGCCCAGCGGGAACTCCCAGAGGTCACGAGCGGGCACCGACTGCGCTAAGAGCCCGGGGGCCCACGCCAACGCGGCAAGCCCGCACAAGAACTTGCGGCGCATGAAGTTGAGTCTAGTGAGTGAATGTGATCCGATCAAGCAATATAGCTGATACAGGCAGCGCGCGATTCGCTACCACAAGTGCGCTAAGTCGTGTATTTTGCATCGGTTATCCCGTTCGCGTTGATCCATATTCGTCGAGCGCCTGGACGTGCGCAGTCTTCGCCCCCCGGCGCCAACCGCCAGGAGCTCTGTACGTGACTTTGGAAGTGAGCGGACATTCGCCGGATAGGGCGATGATGTCCACGTCAATGCGAACCGATGCCTGTGGCCAACTTCGTCATGCAGACGTCGGACGTACCGTTCGGCTTGGGGGCTGGGTCCATCGAAGTCGAGACCTCGGCGGTTTGATCTTCATCGACCTTCGCGATCGGACCGGACTGGTGCAGTTAGCCTTCGGTCCTGGATGGTCGAGTGCCCACGCCGCGACGACTGCGGCTGCCGTGGGCGTGGAGTCGGTCGTGCTCTGCGAAGGTGAAGTGGTCGCCCGCGAAACCGACCGACTCAATCCCGACATGGATACCGGTGCGGTCGAGGTGCGCGTTCACACACTCACGGTTGTCGGCCCAGCGGTGACACCCGCCATTCCCGTCGCGCGCAGTCGCGGCGAGAAGGTGCCAGCGGAGGAGCTTCGCCTCCGCCATCGATATCTCGATTTGCGTCGACCCGAGATGCAGCAGAACCTGATGTTGCGTCATCGGCTGATGCAGACCGCTCGACGATTCCTGAGCGATCGTGCGTATCTGGAACTCGAGACCCCCATTCTCACGAAACCCACGCCTGAAGGCGCGCGTGACTATCTGGTGCCCAGCCGCGTGCATCCCGGCGAGTTCTACGCATTGCCACAGTCGCCGCAGATCTACAAGCAGCTCTTCATGTGCGCCGGCTTCGATCGATACTTTCAGATCGCGCGGTGCTTTCGGGATGAAGACTTGCGCGCCGACCGGCAACCCGAGTTCACGCAAATCGATATCGAGGCATCCTTCGTCCAGCGGGAGGACATCGTATCACTCACCGAAGGACTGATCGTCGCGATCTGGCGTGAAGCCGGACATACGATTCCGGCGCCGTTCGAACGTATGACGTACGCGGATGCCATGGAATCGTACGGCTGCGATCGTCCCGATGTGCGCTACGGCCTGCACCTCCGCGACTACAGCGACACGTTTCGTCCGCTCGACTTCACTCTCACGACATCGGCGCTCGCCTCTGGCGCGCGCGTACGCGGATTAGTGGTGCCCGGTGGCGCGACGTGGAGCCGAAAGCAAGTGGATGAACTCGAAATGATCGCCAAAGGCGCTGGCGCCGGCGGTGTGTTGCGGGTGCGTCGTGCCGATGGGGTCTACGAGGGCCCGTTGGCCAAAGTGCTTACCGACGACGCGCGCGCCGCCTTGGCCCTCCACGACGGGGACCTCGCGTTGTTTGTCGCGGCACCCGATCGGATTGCGAATCCTGCACTCGATCGCGTGCGACAGGAGTGTGCGCGTCGCCTCGGACTCATCGACTACACGTCGCAGCGATTCCTGTGGGTGCTCGACTTCCCGATGTTCGAACAAGATCCCACCAGTGGGGCGTTGACGGCCGTGCATCATCCGTTTACGGCGGCGCATCCGGACGACCTGCTCGCCTATCCCGAAGAACCCGCGCGCTGGCGGGCGTTGGCGTACGATGTGGTGTTGAACGGCACCGAACTCGGGGGCGGAAGTATCCGCACCAGCGACCCGGTCGTGCAATCACGCATGTTTGCGCTGCTTGGGTTGACAGACACCGCCGAGCAAGAGCGTCGTTTCGGATTCTTGCTGGAGGGTCTTCGTGCCGGCGCGCCGCCACACGGTGGCATCGCGTTGGGTTTCGATCGCATCGCCATGCTGTTGTCTGGTGCCCCCTCGCTGCGCGACGTGATTGCGTTTCCCAAGACCACGGCCGCCCGTTCGCTCTTTGAGGGCGCACCGGTATCCATCACGACCGCAGACCTGCACGAGCTGGGGCTGACCGTGCGTTCGGCGCAGGCGCTGGCGTGACCGACGCAATGCATGTGCCAGTGACGTCGCGCGTTTCCGTCGAAGGCGCCGACCTGCTCCTGCTGGCGGGGGTGAACGATGGCAATCTGGTGGAACTGGCCAGAGCAACAGGCGCGCGTGTGGCGCTGCGTGGTGATTCACTCACCCTCACCGGCGACGCCGACGCGGTCGCCCGTGCCGAAGGGGTGGCTGCGGCGATGGTGCGGTTGGCCCGGGACGCCCGCCCGGTGACGACCGATGATGTGTTACGGCTCTCGCTCACCGAACGACCGGTCGACGCGCCGGGGGCCACGGCGGGAACATTGGTCGTGCCAGGCGCGCGCCGTACGGTGCAAGCGAAGACTCCCGGACAAGCCGAATACCTGAAACAGATCAGTGAGCACGACATCGTTGTCGGCATCGGTCCCGCCGGCACTGGCAAGACCTACTTAGCCGTCGCGGCCGCGGTCGATGCGCTCATGCGCAAACGTGTGCGTCGCATTATCCTCGCGCGCCCGGCGGTCGAAGCGGGGGAGAATCTCGGTTTTTTGCCCGGCGATATGCAGGCCAAGATCGATCCGTACCTGCGACCGCTGTACGACGCACTGGATGATCTCATGCCGGTCGAACGCATTCAGAAGGCGCTCGAGTCACGCACCATCGAGGTGGCGCCGCTGGCGTTCATGCGCGGCCGGACACTGGGCGACGCATTTGTCATTCTGGACGAGGCCCAGAACGCGACCGGCCTGCAGATGAAGATGTTCCTCACGCGACTCGGTGTGAATTCCAAAATCGTGATCACGGGTGATAAGACGCAGGTGGATCTCCCCAGCCGCGAAGACTCGGGCTTGATGCAAATCGAGCGGATACTGCACGGCATCGAAGGAATCAGTTTCCACTATTTCACCGACGCCGATGTGGTGCGACATCGCCTCGTGCGCGACATCATTCGCGCCTACAACAGCGATGCGTCGGGCGTATGACCACTCGGTCGGAGCGGGCCGTGGCCGTGCAGGCCGATGGGGTGCGCAGCCCCGTCTCGCTGGCGAAACTCGAGGACCTTGCCTGTCGCGTCCTGGGCGCGCTGCGCGTGCCGCGCGCGATGCTGTCGGTCACGCTGGTCAGCGCGCGCACGATCGCGCGTCTCAATCGCGCGCACCTGGGGCATCGTGGACCGACCGATGTCATCACGTTCACGCTGAACGCCGGTCCCGACGACGCGGTGGTCGCTGATATTTACATTTGTCCGGACGTCGCGCGGCGCCAGGCGCACGCGCACGGGGTTGGCGTACGCGAAGAGGTGGCACGACTGGTGGTGCACGGCACGTTGCATGCGAGCGGGTGGGAACACCCGCTCGACGCGACGCGCACGATGTCGCCGATGTGGCGACGCCAGGAGCAGCTGTTACACCGCTTCTGGATTGCTCCGTCCGCACACGGATGACCATGCGACGTCGTGGGGAGACGGCGTGAGTCTCACGCCGTGGATCGTGGCCGGTGGCGGAGCCGCACTCGCGGCGCTCGCGGCAGCGGCGGATGGCGCCCTGCTCGCCGAGCATGGCGCGCTGGGGTTCAGCGAGCGGAATGGACTCGCACCGATGCCGACCGTGACGCGACCAATCGCATCGCGCGAACGCGCCCATCGGGCACTCTCGTTTGCGCGGGTTCTGGGACACGGGATTGCCGGCGCGGCGCTCGCACTCGCGCTGGGACTGGCCGAACGTACCGAGCTGCAGGCGCTGGCACTGCTGGCACTGGCTGGGATACTGGCCGTGGCGCTGGCGGAGAGCACCGCGCGCGCGATTGGCGACGCCGTTGGTGAGCGTGCCAGCGATCGATTGCGCCGCTTTTCCCGCGTGTTGGAAATTTGCTGCGCGCCAGTGGTTCGACTGGGAGAGTGGGTCGACGGCCTGTTTGTCGAGTCGGTCTCCGAGGCCGAGGGCTCGGTGGAGCGCCGCGAGGAAGCCGCCGCGCAATTTCGCGACGTCATCAATATCGATGCGGACGTGTCCGGCGACGAGCGGGACCTGCTGCTCGGGGTATTCGATTTCGGGGAAACAACCGCCGCAGAAGTCATGGTGCCGCGCGTCGACATCGTCGGAATCGAACACGAGACGCCGTGGTCGGAAGTGCTCGACCATATCCGGAGTGAGCAGCATTCGCGTGTTCCCGTCTTTGACAAGACCATCGACGAGATCGTTGGCATGCTGTACGCGAAAGATCTGTTGGCGGCGGTGATCGCCGGTGACGAACCGGCGGGCGGGTGGCAAGCCCTTGTGCGTCCGCCGACCTTTGTGCCCTCGAGCAAGCGCATTGCGGATTTATTGCGAGAGTTTCGTGCGGCAGGGCGACACATTGCTGTCGTCGCCGACGAGTACGGGGGAACCGCCGGCCTGGTCACCATCGAGGACGTGCTCGAAGAACTGGTCGGCGAGATTCGCGACGAGTATGACGACGAAGAGCGACAGGTCGAGTCGGAGGCGGAATTGCGCTATTGGGTGTCTGGCCGATTGACGCTCGACGATTTGTCGGACGCCCTGCACCACGATTTCCGCCGCGACGATGTGACGACCGTGGGTGGACTGGTGCTCGAACTGCTCGGACGCGTTCCGCGCGCCGGCGAATCGTTGCAGATCGGACCGTTTCGGGTGATCGCGGAGCGGGTCGTTCGTCGCAAGATCGAGCGCGTGTACCTCGAGCGTCTGCCAGGCACCCAACTGAGCGGCGGCGAGTAGTCATGCCCACGCTGAGTCTCCTGGTGGTGCTGGCGGTGGTCGCGGTGCTCACCGCCGCCGCCACATCGGTCCGTGCGGTGAGTCGCCTGTGGCTGCGGCATTGGATCGAGCATCGCCAGCCGGCCACGCCGCAAATGCGTCTGTATCTCGAACGACCGGCGCGCCTCGCGCACGCGGCCGGCACCGGGATCATGCTGGCGGTGTTCGGGTGGGGTGCGATTCTGGCCGGGAGCGATGGCACGCGCCCGTGGGTGTTCGCTCGTGATGCGATGGTTGGAATGCTTTTGATCGTCGTCGTGGGCCAGTTGCTTCCTCGCGCAGTAGGCCGTCGGTGGGCGCCGCAACTGGTGCCGGTGCTGGTGCCGGTGCTGCGCCTGGTAGATCTCATCGTCACGCCCTTCCTGCGCGTAGCGCAGGCGACGACGCGACTGCTGGTGCGGCGCCGCCAACGACCAGACCATGACCTGCGGGACGGCCTTGAGGATCTGCTGCGTGAGGGCGCCTTTGAAGGCATGGCGGCGTCGGAAGAGATGGCCATCATCTCCGGGGTCATGCAGTTCGGTGAGAAGACCGTTGCCGACGTCATGACGTTGCGCGCGGACATTTTCGCGCTGGACGCGTCGCTGTCGGCTCACGACGTCGCGGTGCGTATGGCGCAGTCGGGATACAGTCGGGTGCCGCTCTACCGAGACACACTCGATGACATCGTGGGAATGATTCACGTGTTCGACGTCTTCAAGCTGGCGGGCGAACGGATGCCGACGCTACGGGCGATCACGAGGGCGACACCCTCGAAGCCGGCGAACGAACTGTTGTTTGAACTGCTGCGGGCGCGTCGCCAGCTGGCGATTGTGTATGACGAGCAGGCACGCGTCGTAGGACTCGTGGCGCTCGAAGATCTCCTGGAGGAGCTCGTGGGCGAGATTCGCGACGAACACGACGAACACGACGAGACGACCCCGGATAGCGCGACCGCTTCCACCGCATGAGCACCGCCGTAGATCGTGTCCTCGAGGGGTTCCGCGCGGGCCAGAGCGCGGCGCTCGCGCGCGCCGTCAGCATCGTCGAAAATCACCGCGACGGATACGAGCGCCTGCTCGGCGCCATCCATCCGGTGCTTGGTCGAGCACGACGCATTGGCATTACCGGGCCTCCGGGCGCCGGGAAAAGCACGTTGACGACGCGTCTCGCGCGCGCGTATCGCACGGCGGGAATGCGCGTGGGCATCGTGGCCGTCGATCCCACTTCGCCTTTCACGGGCGGCGCGCTGTTGGGCGATCGGATCCGCATGGAGGAGGTCGCCCTCGACCCCGGCGTCTTCATTCGCTCAATGGCGACACGCGGTTCGTTGGGGGGACTGGCGACGGCGACGCGCGAAGTGTGCGACGTGCTCGACGGATTCGGAATGGACGTGATCCTCTTGGAAACGGTGGGGGTTGGACAAAGCGAGCTCGATATTTCACGCGCGGCAGATACGACCTTGCTGGTGCTGGTGCCGGAATCGGGAGACTCCATTCAGACGCTCAAGGCCGGCGTTATGGAAATCGCCGATGTCTTCGCCGTGAACAAGGCCGATCGGCCCGGCGCCGACCGACTGCGGAACGATATCGAGCTCATGCTGGGCCTGCGGTCGGGCGCCGCAACCCCTGGCGCGGCGCACCATGGCATCGACCTCTCGAGCATCGCCGATCGCGAAGCCGCGCGACAGGCGTTGAATCCCGCTCGGGCGGCGCGATCAGCCGCGAAGGCCTCGGGCCAGCCCGGTTCGGTGGCCCCGTGGACACCCCCGGTCCTTCGGGTCATCGCGTCCAGGGGCGAGGGAGTCGACGACGTCGTCGAGGCCCTCGATCGGCATTTCCATTATCTTGAAGGGAGCGGGGAGTTACGGCTTCGGAGGCGCGAACGCCTGCGAGAGCGTGTCAGGGAGGTTGTCGAACAGCAGGTCCGTCGGCGGCTGTGGCACGACGCTGGAACGCTCACGTGGCTGGAGAGCCAGATTCCGTTGCTCGAATCCGGCACGTTGGCGCCGTTTGCGGTGGCTGACGCGTTGCGCGAGCGCAGCGGTGCGTTGCTCACCGGCACCGACCCCACGTCCGTATCGGATCACTTACCAGGAACCAACTGATGACGACGATCCGCGATCTCGAAGACGTGGTGCGCCAACAACAGGCTGAGCTTGATCAGTTGCGCGACGACGTCACCCACTGGAAATCGCAATATGAGGCCGGCCGCACACGCGACATTGCGTATACCAACTCGGCGTCGGAAGTCGAACCGCTGTTTACCGCGCTCGATTTAGAAGATTCTGCGGGCACGGCCTTTGAGCTGCCCGGTCAATGGCCGTTCACGCGCGGCATTCATCCTACCGGCTATCGTGGCAAGCTCTGGACCATGCGTCAGTTTGCCGGATTCGGCACGGCGCGCGAAACCAATCAGCGCTACAAGTTCCTCCTGTCGCAAGGGCAAACTGGGTTGTCGGTCGCCTTCGATTTCCCCACGCTGATGGGCTACGACTCCGATCATCCGCGCTCGGAAGGTGAAGTCGGCAAGTGCGGGGTCGCGATCTCGTCGCTGGCCGACATGGAGACGCTGTTCGAGGGAATCCCGCTCGACAAAGTCTCGACGTCCATGACGATCAATGGCCCCGCGATCATCCTGTTGTGCTTCTATATCGCGGCGGCTGAAAAGCAGGGCGTCGACGCGACGAAGCTGCAGGGGACGGTGCAGAACGATATCCTGAAGGAGTACATGGCGCAGCACGCCTGGTGCTTCCCGATCGAACCAGCCTTGCGCTTGATTGCCGATGGATTCGCCTGGTGCGCGGAGCACGCGCCGCACTGGAACACCATTTCAATCTCCGGCTATCACATTCGCGAAGCCGGGTCCACCGCAGCGCAGGAACTGGCGTTCACGCTGGCCGACGGTTTCACGTATGTGGAGCGTGGCATCGCGCGCGGTCTCGATGTCGATGTATTCGCACCGCGACTCTCGTTCTTCTGGGATATCCACAACGATTTCTTTGAAGAGATCGCCAAGCTTCGTGCGGCGCGGCGCATTTGGGCGCGCCATCTCAAGGAGCGGTACGGCGCGACGAACCCACGCTCGTGGATGATGCGTTTTCATTCACAGACGGCGGGTGTGACATTGACCGCGCAACAACCGATGAACAATGTCGTGCGGGTCGCGTATCAGGGGCTCGCTGCCGTGTTGGGTGGCACGCAATCGCTGCACACCAACTCCATGGACGAAACGCTGTCGCTGCCGACCGAGAGTGCCGTACAGGTCGCACTGCGCACGCAACAGGTACTCGCGTTCGAGACCGGCGTGCCCAATGTCATGGATCCCCTGGGCGGATCGTATTACGTCGAGGCCCTCACCGACCGACTCGAGGCAGAAGCCGAGGCGCTCTTTACGCAAATCGACGAAATTGGCGGCGTGGTGAAGGGGCTGGAAGAAGGGTGGTTCCAGAAGAAGATCGCCGAGAGTGCGGCTCGCCAGCAGTGGGAGATCGAGCAGCATCGGAAGCTCGTGGTCGGCGTCAACGAGTTTGTGACCGACGAACCCGAGTTGAGTATCCCGATTCTGCGCATTGGCGCGGAGGCTGATCTCGAGCAGCGTGAGCGGCTCGCAGCCGTCCGCGCGTCCCGAGACAGTGTGTTGGTGGCGACGCGATTGGACGCGTTGCGGGTGGCCGCGCGCGGTCAGTCGAACGTCGTACCCTGTATTCTCGATTGTGCCCGGGCCTATTGCACGCTGTACGAGATTCGTGCAGCGCTCGAAGACGTCTTTGGCGCGTATCGCGAACCGGTATTCTTCTGAGCCCAGCGACGCGAGTGGTTCCGTGGTGGCAAACGCAGTTTGATGCCCGCTATCTGCACGAGTACGAACCGCTGTTCGACCTTGCGCAGGACCGTCGGGAAGTCGCGCGACTGCTGGAACTGCTGGAGCTGCCGGCGGGCGCCCGCGTACTGGATTGTCCGTGTGGTCAGGGGCGTCACGCGCATCTCCTGGCCGAGACCGGTTTTCAGGTTGATGGACTCGACTACTCGCGCACACTGCTGGATGTGGCCACGCGTCGCGGGACCTCGCGAATGCTCCGCTATACGCAGGGCGACATGCGTCGACTGCCGTCGCGCTGGACGCATCGATTCGACGCCGTGGTCAATCTCTTCACCTCGTTCGGATTCTTCGACGACCCCGGTGATGACTTGCGCGTGCTGATGGAGTTTGCGCGGGTGCTCAAGCCCGGCGGTATCCTGATCTGGCATGGCGGGAGTCGCGATGGCGTGATGACGAAATTTCTTCATCGCGATTGGTGGAGCACGGCAGACGGAACGATGTTCGGCCAGGAACGCATGTTCGACCCGCTGAGCGGATTCCTGGAGATCACGTCCACGTGGCGCGGACCTGACGGCGACGGAGAACGGACGCACCGGATTCGGTTGTACAGCGCGTCCGAATTGGCCGCCCGATTGCGCGACGTTGGGCTCGTGGTCGAGCTGGCGTTCGACGCCTGGACGGCACGTCCCCTGACGCGCCGATCCAGCGAAATGCTTCTTGTGGCCCGACGCGAGCCGTAGCGCGTTGATATCTTTCGGTTTCACCCCGAGCGAACATCCATGACTCGTCCTATTCGTGTGCTCGTCGCCAAACCGGGCCTTGATGGCCATGACCGCGGCGCAAAAGTTGTGGCAGCCGCGCTCCGCGATGCCGGCATGGAAGTGATTTACACCGGGTTGCATCAAACACCCGAGATGATCGCCACGGCCGCTATCCAGGAAGATGTCGATGTCGTTGGTCTTTCCATCCTGAGCGGCGCGCACATGACGCTCTTTCCCCGTGTGTACGATTTGCTGGTCGAGGCGGGGCGCGACGACATCCTGCTCACCGGCGGCGGGATTATCCCCAAGGAAGACATGGACGCACTCCAGGCACGCGGCATCGCGCGGTTGTTTGGGCCCGGAACCAGCACCCAGGATCTCGTGGACTACATCCGCAATTGGTTCTCCACCCGCGAACAACAGGACGCATGAGCGGGCGGCTCCGCCAGCTCGCCGATGAGGTCCGCGCGCTGGAAGCGCGCCTCCGTGAAGGGGGAGGTTCGGACAAGATCGAGAAGCAGCACAAGCAGGGAAAACTCACTGCGCGCGAACGGGTGGAGCGGTTGCGCGACCCCGATACGCCCTTCCTTGAGATCGGTCTGCTGGTGGCGTACGATCAGTACGACGGTCAGGCACCAGCGGCCGGGGTGATCACCGGCGTCGTCGTCATCGACGGACGCGAAGTCGTCGTCGTGGCGAACGATGCCACCGTGAAGGCCGGCTCGTGGTGGCCAGAAACCATCAAGAAGATTTTGCGCGCACAAGAAGTCGCGATGCGTTGCCGTATCCCGATCATGTACCTCGTCGACTCGGCGGGCGTGAATCTGCCGTACCAAGGCGGCGTGTTTCCGGGACAGTTCGGCGCGGCACGCATCTTCTACTACAATTCCATCATGCGTCGCTATCTGCGCATTCCGCAGTTCGCCGCCGTGATGGGGCAGTGCGTCGCAGGCGGCGCGTACTTACCCGCGCTGAGTGACGTGATCCTGATGGTGAAAGGGACGTCCTTCATGGGACTCGGCGGTCCGAACCTGGTCAAAGGCGCCACCGGGCAAACAGTCGACGGCGAGACGCTCGGCGGCGCAGTCACGCACACCGAGATCTCAGCCGTTGCGCACTACGCGGTCGATAACGACGAAGCGTGTCTGGCCAAGTTGCGCGACCTCGTGGCGCGACTGCCGCGACCGCACACGCACGAGGCATCGACGCATCGCCCGCCCGCTGAACCACCGCAGTCGCTCTACGAGCTGCTCCCCGCCGATCATCGCATGTCCTATGACATGCACGCGCTGCTGCGCACGGTGCTCGACGACGGCGACCTGGACGAGTTTCAACCGAATCTCGCGAAAGAAATAATCTGCGGCGACGCGCGCATTGAAGGCATGCCGGTGGGCATTATCGCGAATCGACGTGGTCTGATTAAAGGGCGTCCCGGCGAACGGCCGCGGTTTGGCGGCATCATCTACGCCGAGAGCGCCGAAAAGGCGGCATTTTTTATCGAGCGATGCGATCGGCAGGGTCTGCCGCTGCTGTTCGTGCAGGACGTGTCAGGTTTTATGGTTGGCCCCGATGCCGAGCACGAAGGCATCATCCGCGCGGGCGCGCGTTTTGTGGAAGCCATGGCGTGTGCGCGCGTCGCGAAAATCGTGCTCACGGTAAACCACGCCAGTGGCGCCGGCTACTACGCGATGGCGGGCCAGGGTTTCGACCCGGATTTCCTCTTTTCGTGGCCCACCGGTCGTATGGCGGTGATGGAAGGAGAAGCAGCGATCCAGGCGGTGCACGGACCGTCAATCGATGCCGCCCGCAAAGCGAATACGATGCCGTCACCCGAGGTGACGCAGTCGGTCGACGCCATGCGTGCCGACTATGAACATCAGCATGATGCGCGATTCGCTGCGGCACGCGGCTTCGCCGACGCGATCCTCTATCCCGAAGATACGCGTTCACTGTTGGCGCTCGCACTGCGCGCCGCCTCGCACAACGCGGGCCCGCATTTGGGCGCGTTCGTGCTGCCCCCAATGCCAATGTTTGGCCCGCCGATGTCCGGCATGGAGATGTCATGAGTGACCCATCGCGCATTGTGCGCGTCGCAAGTGGTCAAGGGTTCTGGGGCGACTGGCTGGACGCGCCACGTCGGCAGGTTGAGGGCGGAGCCGTCGACTACCTGATGCTCGACTATCTCGCCGAAGTCACCATGTCGATTCTCCAGAAGCAGCGCGAACGCGATCCACGCATGGGATACGCCCGCGACTTTATCGGGGCCATGGAGAGCGTGTTCCCCGCTGTGGCGGACCGCGGCGTCAAGGTGATTGCCAATGCGGGTGGCGTGAATCCGTCGGCCTGCGCCGAGGCCGTGTTGGAGGCGGCGGCCAGGCATGGAGTGCGCGGTCGTATTCGTATTGGCGTCGTCAGCGGCGACGATATTCTCCCGCGCATTGATGAGTTGCTCGCGACCGGGCATCCATTGGCGAACATGGATACGGGTGAGCCGCTCAGCAGTGTGCGGGACCGGGTTCTCTCGGCCAACGCCTACATCGGCTCTACACCCATCGTGGAGGCGCTGCAGCTGGGCGCCAACGTTGTGGTAACCGGTCGCAGTACCGATACCGCACTTACCATGGCGCCACTACGTCATGAGTTCGGGTGGGCGTACGACGATTGGAATCGACTGGCTGCAGGAATTGTCGCCGGCCACATCCTCGAATGCGGCGCGCAGAGTTCGGGGGGAAACTGCATGCACGAGTGGCGTACCATCCCCGATCTCGCCAACGTCGGCTACCCGATTGCGGAGGTTACTGCCGACGGTGCGTTCGTGATCACCAAGCACCCGGGCACCGGTGGCCGAGTGTCCGTGCCCAGTGTCACCGAGCAACTGGTGTACGAAATGGGCGACCCACACGCGTACATTACGCCGGATGTCGTCGCCGATTTCACCAGCATTCGCGTAGCCGCCGACGGGGCGAATCGTGTGCGAGTTCACGGAATCACCGGCGGTCCGCCAACTCCCTTTCTCAAAGTCTCGATCGCCTATCGCGCGGGATTCAAGGCCGTCGGTTCTCTCGTGTATGCGTGGCCGGATGCCATGGAGAAGGCGCAGATGGCCGAACGCGTGCTGCGCGAACGACTCGATCAGCTGGGATTGCGCTTTGACCAAGTGCTGACGGAGTTCGTCGGGGCGAACGCCACGCACGGCGCGCTGGCCGGTGACGGTCGCGACGCGCCTGAAGTGCAGTTTCGCATTGGTGTCCGCGGGAGCGATCGTGCCGCCGTGGAACGTTTTACACGCGAGATCGCGCCGCTGGTGTTGAACGGACCGCCCAGTGTCACGGGCTTTGCCGGCGGTCGCCCGAAGGTCGAAGAGATCGTCGCGTACTGGCCCGCACTGCTTGACAAGCGCGCCGTGTCCACCGCTGTTCGCATCCTGGAGTAGACACCCATGCACATTCGATTGGTGGACATCGCGCATGCGCGCAGCGGTGACAAGGGCAATACGGCAAACGTGGGACTCATTGCGCTGCGCGCGGAGTGGTATCCCATCATTGAGCGGTATGTGACGCGGGAACGCGTTGTGACGCACTTTGCGGGGCAGCTCACCGGCGATGTGGTGCGTTTCGAACTGCCAAACCTCGGCGCGCTCAACTTTCTGCTGCACGGCGCCCTCGATGGCGGCGGGACGCTGTCGCTCAAGACCGACGCGCAGGGCAAAGTGTATTCCACCGCGCTGTTGCGCATGGTGCTCGACGTGCCCGACGCCGAGGCCCGCGCGGCGGCGCTCCCCGGCGCATGATGATCCGCGTCCGACTCCTGCTCCTGGTAGCCGGCGCCGTGGCATTCGGCGTCGCGCTACGGAACGGCACCGAGTGGATGCGTTGGGCGGGAATCGCGCTCGTCGCGGCGGCGCTGGTATTGCGATTTATGGGGCAGGCCAAGCGGTAAGTCGAGTGCCAGCGAAGTCGGCTTGGCTCGGCGACTAGATTTCCTGGAATGCACCCCAGTCACGTTCCTGAGCTCCTCGCTCCCGCCGGCACCCTCGACGCGGTCCGTGCGGCCGTCGCCAACGGCGCGAACGCGGTGTATTTGGGCGCGTCGATGTACAACGCACGCGACGAAGGTGCGCAGCTAACACTTGATGAACTGGCGCAGGCGTGTGCTATCGCGCACGGGCGCGGGGTGAGGGTCTATCTCGCCTTCAACGTGCTGATCAAGCCAGCCGAACTGCATGGGGCGCTGACGTATCTGGGTGAGTGCGTCGATCGCGGTATCGACGCCGCCATCGTTCAGGACCTGGGCGTCGTGCGGCTCATACAGCAGATCTACCCGCAACTGGAGATCCACGGCAGTACGCAGATGACCGTACACGACGCCAGCGGCGCCGAGGTCATGCGGAGATTGGGTGTCGAGCGCGTCGTGCTGGCACGCGAGAACACGCTCGAGGACATCCGGCAGATTCGCGAGGCGGTCCCGACACTCGGCCTCGAGACATTTGTGCACGGTGCGCTCTGCATCGCGTACTCCGGGCAGTGCTTCATGTCCGGGATGATTTCTGAGCGGTCTGCCAATCGCGGCTCGTGTGCCCAGTCGTGCCGCAAGGATTACACGCTGACCGACGACGCGACCGGCGCCACACTCGACAGTGGCTATCTGATCTCGGCCAAGGATCTCGCGGCGCACGATCATCTCGGGGAGATCGCGAAACTCGGCGTCGGATGCCTGAAAGTCGAAGGCCGTAAGAAGAAGCCCGAGTATGTCGCGACCGTCACCAAAGCGTATCGTGGCTGGCTTGACGCCATCGCCCGCGGTGAAAGCGGCGCCGCTCCAACGTTGGTCGACATCGAACCGCTGGTACAAATTTTCAGTCGCGGGAACACCGGTGGCATGTATGGTGGTCGCGAAGGTCGCGAGTATGTCACGCGCACGCAACCGGACAATAGGGGTGTCACGCTTGGTGTTGTCGTCGGTCGCGACGGCGGCGATCTGATGGTCGATGTCACGCGCCCGCTCGCGGTTGGCGATGGCCTGGGGTTTGAACGACCAGAGGGCGACGCCGCTGCGACCGTTGGCGGCACGGTGAGCGTCGTGCGTACGGTGTCGGAACGCGACGGCGTGTATCAGCAGGCCATTTCGCTCCGCATGGCGGTGCCGCGTCAGCATGTGCCCGTTGGTTGGCGTGTAGTGCGCACCAGCGATGCCACACTGCTCCGAACGGCGCAGGCGTCGTACGCTGACGTGCCCGTTCCCGATCGCGTGGGCGTTACGCGTGTGGATGTCCGCGTGTTCGGTCACGCGGGAGGCCCGCTCAAGACATCGTGGCAGGCGGGCGATGTCGAAGTGACCGTACGCGGTGCGGTTCCGCTCGCACCGGCCAGCAAGCGCGCGCTCGACGCGTCGCAGCTGCGAGAGCAACTCGGTCGATTGGGCGAAACGTCCTATAAACTCGGTGTGCTTGATGTGGCTGGATTGGGAGAAGGACTGTTCCTTCCGATCAGCGAACTCAATCGGCTACGGCAGGACGCGACCGAACAACTCAACGAGCAGTTGGGATGGGCGCGTTCCAGTGATGGTGCCGTGCGGGACATGCGCA
>JANLVM010000483.1:0-5973 GCA_031364015.1 Gemmatimonadaceae bacterium | reverse complement strand
GGGCCCAGTTTTCGGGCGCGGTATCGTTCACAAGTTTCGGCAGCGCTCCGCGTCTGCTTTACTCTCGACCGTCAGGCCAACGCATCAACAAGCGCCTCTTCAATGCTTATTCGACTGTATCCGGCGAACACAGCGAACCATCGATACGCGCCGCCCTCGCGATCGAGGATCAGGACGCGGCGCGTGATGTTGTGCTCGTACAGGCGAAGCTCACCCACATCCGCCGGACCGTCAATAAAGCCGACGAACCAAAACGCCGCAGCGGCTTCGACCGCGCTGGCGCCGAATTCCGCCGTCAGGGCGCGCTGGAGGGGGACCCAATCGGGCGGGCGGTAGTCTGTGGGCATAGGGACGATCATTGCCCAGTGGACGCGCTTTGCCCGTAGCGGTCACGATTCGTCACACGCGCGGCGCGCGGCATTTAAACGTGATTCAACGGGAACAACGATCGGTGCATGCGCGGTGCATGCGCGGTGCATGCGCGGCGACGCATGAGGCGCCGGGCTACGTTCGGCGTGACATGTGTTTGGTGATGAAGCGCACCGTCTCCCGCAGCGACTCCTCCGCCTCGGGCAGCACGGCGGGGAAGAACTGCCACACGTGAGGTACGCCTTTCCACAGTCGGAGGTCGACCTCCACGCCGGCATCACGCGCCCGTGCCGCCACGCGGACGGCGTCGTCACGAAGGACTTCGTCCACACTGGCGTGCACGAGCATGGGCGGCATACCGTGGAAATCGCCATACAACGGCGAGACGTAGGGATCCCTGGGATCCGCGTCACCGAGATAGAAGTGTGATGCACGTCGAATTGTTTCGCCAGCAAACATGGCACAGCGATCGGTGTTTTCTTCCAGTGATTGGCCCGTCGCCGCCAAGTCGGTCCATGGGCTAAAGGTGACCACCGCGACGGGAGGCGCGCTGTGGTCGTCACGGAGCGCCAAGGCCAGTGCGAGCGCGAGCCCGCCGCCAGCCGAATCTCCGGCAATCACGATTCGGGCGGGCGCAATGCCCAACGTCAACAGGTGTCGGTACGCGGCCTTCGCGTCATTCAGCGCGGCGGGATATGGATGCTCGGGCGCCAATCGATAGTCCAGCGCGTACGCCGTTCCTTTGAGCCGACGCACCAGCGACGCGACCAGCGGACGATGGGTCGCGGGCGACCCAGCGAGGTAGCCGCCGCCGTGCAGATACAGCAGCACTGGCGACGCCTGATCAGCGTTCGGCCACGAGACGATCTCCCCACCGGGCCATTCCCCCTGTGGCGGGGCTACTGCGACCTCCACCCCGGTCGAGCGGACCATCAGTCGGCGCGGCACATCCTGCCGACCCATGCGTCGACGCACCCAGAGCGGATCGATGGGCTTGAGCAAGTGGGGCCGCATGTACAGGCGAACGACAAGGTCAACGAGTCGAGACTGCCAACTCGCGGTCGGTAACTGGAGCACACCGGATTCCGCAGACATGCCTGAATACTAGTCGAACGCGCTAGACGCCGACTTGCTTCTCCACCCGGTCGCGATAGTGCCGGCTCAGGCGCAGACGGGTGCCGTCTTCGAGGATCACCACGTAGTCGCCCGAAAACCACTGCTGCATTTCGCGCACGCGATTCAGGTTCACGATGGTGGAACGATGAATACGCGCGAACAGCCGCGGATCGAGGGTTTCCTCGAGATGGCTGATGCGGTCGCGAATCGTGTGCGAAACCTTGCCGACATGCAGTCGCACATAGTTGCGATCGGCCTCAATCCAATCGATCTCGGTCGTCTTCACAAAAAACATGCGGCCGTCTTGCTTCACCAGCATACGACTGGCGTAGTGGCCGGACCCGTGAGCCGCGCTGGCATTGCCGTTCGCGCCCTCGTCCCGTTCGGACGGCGTGCTCCCCTCGGCGAGGCGGCGGACCGTCGCGAGCAACTCACCCAGCCGCTCGGCGGCCGTGGCGTGCGCTTTCTGCGTGCGTGCGCGCTCAAACGCCGCGTGGAACCGATCGGCATCGACCGGCTTCAACACATAGTCAACCGCATGTACGTCGAACGCGCGCTGGGCGTGCTCATCGTACGCCGTGACAAACAGAATCATCGGCACGGTCGCGCGATCGAGTGCGCGAAGGACGCCAAACCCGTCGAGTTCGGGCATCTGCACATCAAGGCAGACAAGGTCGGGATGCCGCTCCTGAATCATGCGCACCGCATCTCGTCCGGTTTCCGCTTCCCCTACGATCTCGACGTTCGCTTCCTTTTGCAGCAGGCGCCGCACACGTTGGCGCGCGAGCGCCTCGTCATCCACGATCAATACTCGCACGATATTCCCCTCCGGGGACTCGCCGTTCGCGCGTGAGTCGCGCAGGTTGAATCCAGGGACAGTACGCGTGATGGCAGGCAATCGTTGCAAATCGTCACGTTCACTGGCGTATCGCGATGGCTCAAACCATCGTGATTGCTGTCCACGCGCTTCACGCAATTCCTGCCGGATTGCATCCCGTCTCTCATGCGACGCCTTTCAGGGCCTGAATGGGTGCTTCGTCCCGAAACCTGACCATCGCTGACGAGGGCGGTCGCCTTCGCCGCCTGACCCGTGTGCTGTTTGCGGTGGTCTGGTTGGTGCCTGGCGCACTCGCCGCTCTGCAGCTGACGTTGGTTGGCGATGCCTCGGGCACACACTACGGCTTGGGCCGAGCGCTCGTGTGGCAAGGGGCTGCGTGGCTCGTGTGGGGCATCTGGTCGCAAGGCATCCTGACCCTCGTCGACCGCGTGAGGCTCGGCGCCGGCAGACTGGCGACGTGGGTCAGCGTGCACATCATCGCGACCAGTGTGGTGTGCGTGATCAATGTGCTGTTTCTGGCGTGGCTCGATCATATCTTCGGTACCATCGGGCAGGTGACCAGCTACGCGTATTCAGTCCGTCTGGTGCTCGTCAATCATCTGGACTTTCAGGTGGTGCTGTATTGGGCGGTGCTGGGCGCGGCGTACATGGTCGAGTTTGTTCGCCGCTTCCGCGAACGCGATCGCGCGGCCGCCGTGCTCGAACAGAAGCTGGCGCGATCGCAACTCGACGCGTTACGCATGCAGCTCAATCCGCATTTCCTGTTCAACGCGCTGAACTCGGTGACGGAGCTGATGGAGGAGGATGTGCGCCAAGCGCAACGGACCTTGACGCGCGTGGCCGACCTGCTGCGACTTTCGTTGCGCAGCGCGGCCTCGTCGACGATTCCGCTCTGGCAGGAGATCGAACTGGTCGAGCTGTACCTGCAGATTGCGCGCGTTCGGTACGGCGCCGGACTGGACGTCGACATTGAGGTGGACTCGTCGGCGGTCGACGTCGACGTCCCGAGTTTTCTGCTACAGCCACTGGTAGAAAACGCGCTCAAGCACGGACTGGCGCCTGGTCATCCGGGTCAGTCGATTACGATCAGTGCCACCCGCTCCGGTGACACGCTGATTCTCATCGTTGAGGACAACGGCAAAGGGCTCGACGGTCTCATTACCACCAGCGGTCGTTTCCTGGCGGTTCGACCCTCGGTGGACGGCCTCGGCATCGGGCTCACCAACACGCGCTCACGACTCACCATGCTGTACGGCGACCGCTATGCGTTCCTGATGAGTAACCATTCGGCCGGCGGCTGTCGTGTGGAGATTCGCTTACCGGTGGAATAACACGGCGCTCCGCGCATTCAGTCGTGCACCAGCGCGTCCACTTCGATCTCCACCAGCATGGCTGGGTCAATGAGTGCCGCAATCTGCACCAGCGTTGACGCCGGACGAATGTCCCGGAACGCGTCGCCGTGGGCGCGTCCAATCGCTTCCCACTGCGCCATATCGGTCACGAAAATCCGCGTGCGGACCACGTGCTCAAGTCGAGCGCCCGCACGTTCCAGCGCGCGTTGGATATTGGCAATGACCTGCACTGTCTGCGCGTGCGGATCGCCCACCCCCACGATGTGCCCGGCGGCGTCCGTCGCCGTCGTGCCGGAAACGAACACGTGTGGACCGACGCGAACGGCGCGGGAATAGCCCACGACCGGCTCCCACGGGGCGCCCGAGGCAAAAACGTGACGATCCATCGGTGTGGTTCCTTGCGTTTGGGGTAATTTTCGGAATGTGCAAATTCCCTTCCCGACCGTGGGCCGCCGTGCTGGCCATCGCCCTGGTCGCGTTGCCTGCCAATCTCGCTGCCTGGGGCGATGCTGGACATCGTCTCATCGGGCTCGCGGCCGCCCAGCGGCTGCCAGAGGCCATGCCGGCCTTCTTCCGTGCGGCCAGTCGGCAGCTCGCTTATCTCAATCCGGAACCCGACCGCTGGAAGGATCGGGTGGAGCGTTCGTTAGATCCGGCGCTCGAGGGCGGCACGTCGAGCGAGCACTATATCGACATGGATCTGGTATCGCCGACGGTGCTGAAAGCGGCACTGGCGGCTCCCAATCGGTTCGCGTTCGCCGATACGCTCCGGTTGGCCGGCGTGGCCGTGAATACCATGGGGCTCCTGCCGTTCGAGATGCTCGAAATGGCGCAGCAGTTACGCGGCGATTTCCGGCTGTGGCGCATTGCCCCCGACTCCACCGTTCGCGCCTGGATCGAAGGACGCATTATCGATGACGCCGGTATCCTGGGACACTACGTCGCGGATGGTTCCAATCCGCATCACACCACGAAGCATCACAACGGGTGGGTGGGCGACAATCCCAAAGGTTACACCAGCGACAATCGCTTTCACTCGCGCTTCGAGTCGGGGTATGTGCAGGCCCATTTCAAGCTGCCTGACCTCTTCGCGGGCATGACGCACGAGGCGCGGGTCTTCCCGAATCTGCGCGACGCGATCGTGGCGTATCTGACCACCAGCTTTGCGCAGCTGGATCGCTTGTATGCTCTGGACCAAGCGACACCGTTTCGGCCGGAAACCACCACGCCTGAGCAGAAGGCCTTCGCCTCGGCGCGCCTTGCTGCGGGTGCTGAAATGCTACGGGATATCTGGTGGACGGCGTGGGTGACCAGCGCCCCGACCTCGCCCAAATAATCGTGCTCACGCCTACCCCTCGATCCATGCGCCCGATCTACCTTCCGCTCGTCACACTGATCCATCGCCTCACGTGCTGTGCCGCCATTGCCGTGGCGCTCGCACCGCGCGTGAGCTTCGCACAATCCGCGCCGCTATCGATCGCCGATTTACTCGAGATACGCACACCCAGCATTGGTGACCTGAGTGACGACGGTCGTTGGCTGTTTGCGACGACGGCACGACCCGCGACGAGTTTGGGTGTCGACTATAACCGGAGTTTCGGCGATCCCACGTACGCCGCGCCCGCGCGTCGGGAGACGTGGATTATCGATACGCGTACCGGAACGCGTTCGGCCCTGTTCACCGAACCGCGCGTCATCGGCGCCAGCGCCTGGTCGCCCGACGGGAACTCGCTGGCCTTGCTTGTGCAGCAATCCGACGATCGCTTTGAGTTGCAGGTTATCGATCGGGCGTCGCGCAAAGCGACTCCGTTGCGTCTCCCAGGCGGGCGCTATCTCGCCGGTGGATCGACGTTGCGTTGGTCGGAGGATGGGAAACGCCTGTTTACCAATATGCGATCGGAGTCGTGGCGCGCGACGGCCGGCTCGGAGTTTGCGCGATTGACCACCGGTCCGCGCATCGTGCAATCAAGTACCGAGCCTTTTCTCGCGTGGAACGGCCTGAGTCGCCAAGCGACGATCTGGAGCGTCGTTGCGATTGATCGCGCGACGGGTCGTGCGGAGGAGTTGATTCCCGAGGGCATGCGACAGACGTGGGTGCTGACACGTGACGCGTCGACGATCGTGTTTACCGAGGACCTCACCACCAAGACCGATTACGACGTGATCGGCGGCACGGAACAGCGCCTGGTCGCGCGCACGCTGCCGTCGGGGCCAAGCGTCACCCTCTTCCCCACGCTCAAAGGTGTGCGTCCGGTGTGGTCGCGCGACGGACGTCGATACGCGTATGCCAAGGATGAC
>JANLVM010000477.1:0-3790 GCA_031364015.1 Gemmatimonadaceae bacterium | reverse complement strand
TGGCCCATTCGCTACGTACCGATTCCCCTGTGGGCCCGTGCGGTATCGCCCGCGCTCTACTGGCTGTTCTATCGATCGCCCGCGCCATTCGATCGGTACGAGGTGCACGACTACGTGGTGACGCCCATCGATCAATCGATGTCTTCGGAGGTGCAGCAAGCGCGCCTGGAGGCCTGCAATCACAGCACCATAACGTTGAATCACGTGGCGCACCATGGCGGGGTGGGGCATCACGTGCAAAATTGGCACGCGATCTACCGGTCCTCCTCACGAATCGGGACCGTCGCCGCCGTCGATGCCGCGAGTCGCATTGGAATGTTTCTCGGTGGTTCCATGGCCGAGGGGTGGGCGTGCTATGCGACGTTGCTGGTTGGGGAGCTCAATCCGCCGCTCCTCACCGATCTTGAGTCACGCTCCGAACAGCACAGCAGTGTGCGCATGGCGGCGCGCGCCGTGGTCGACTTGCGTTTGCATCTGGGCGACTGGTCGTTCGACCAATGCGTGCAGTTCTACGAATCCACCGTGGGGATGACACGCACCGTCGCGACGGCGGAGACGACCAAGAACAGCATGTTTCCGGGGACGGCACTGATGTACTGGCTTGGCACCGACGGCATTTTGACGCTGCGCGCGCAGTGTCGCGCCCAACAGGGCGAGCAGGCATTTGCACTCAAGGCGTTTCACGATGAGCTGTTGAGTCGCGGGGCGATCCCGGTTCCGCTCGTGGCGCGTTTAATGACACGCGAATCATGAAACACGTTGTGAGACTCTTCGCGGCGACGCTCGCCGCCATTGGCGGACTGTACGCCTGTGGCGATCGCGCCGCAGCACGCCGCGGACCATCTAACGAGCTGTTGATTGTCGGGTATGATCGTGAACCTGACACCATGAACCGCTATGCCACCCACATTCTCGAGGACATCGAGTCGTGCGTGGTAGAGGGGCTGGTGGTGAACGACGAACACATGAACATCGTCCCCTTGCTGGCCTCTGAGGTACCAACGCTGACGAATGGCGGCGTGGCCTTGCGGGCGGATGGAGGGATGGATGTGACGTGGAAATTGCGGCCTGGTGTGCGTTGGCACGATGGCGTCGCGCACACGTCGGCCGATGTGAAGTTCACCGTCGACGCCATCTTGAAGGGGGATTGGAAACCGGAGAGTGTCGACGGATTCGACCGCATTACGTCCGTCGAGACTCCCGATTCCCTGACCGCCATTGTGCACTACAAAGAGGTGTACGCGCCGTACCGCCTGCAGTTCGTGCGCGGAACGCTCCCGCGACACATCCTCGCCGGACGTGACCTCAATTCGGCCAACGATTACAATCGCGCGCCGTTGGGCACGGGGCCATATCGCGTGGCCGAGTGGAAGACGGGGGAGTACATCCTGCTGGAGCGCGTGGCTAACTATTGGCAAGGCGCTGAGTATCCGAAAATCAAGCGCATTCTGTTCAAGTTTCTGACAAACACCACGACGCGCATCAACCAGCTCAAGTCGGGCGAGGTGCACCTGGTGGCACTCGTGCCGTGGGACAAGGTTCGCGAACTCCGACCGTTGCCCTCACTGCGTCTCAATCAGGTGGTGGGCAACGGCTACGAGCACGTGTCGCTCAACCAGAAGCGGTTTGCACCGTTCCGGGATGTGAAGGTCCGGCAAGCGCTGGCGCACGCGGTCGATCGGTCGCTCATCGTGCGAACGCTACTCGACAGCCTGGTGCAGATCGTCAACGGCCCCATTCAGCCATTATCATCGGCATATGAACCTGACGTGCGCGTGTTCGACTACGATCCGGGAGCCTCGCGACGCTTGCTGGACTCGGCGGGGTGGACCGCGGGAGCTGACGGCATCCGCTCGAAGGATGGTCGTCGGATGAGCTTCACACTCATCACACAGGCCGGGTTCGCCATTCGCGAGAACGTGGCGCAGGCGCTGCAGCAACAATTCCGCGACGTTGGCGTTGAAGCGAACGTGCAACTGGTGGACGGCACCTCCATCAGTAGTCTGTGGTTCAATGGCAACTTCGACGCAATGCTGCATTGGTGGCAGCAGGGCGCCGATCCGGAGATCACGCTGTTCTTTGCGGCCGATCGCGCGCCGCCGGCCGGCCGCAATATCAACTATCTGGCGGACGACGCACTCACCGCACTGCTCTATCGATCCGATCGCACGGTCAACGAGCCGGAACGGATTCGCTTGCTCAAGGAGGCGCAGCGACGAGTGGCCGAGTTGGCGCCTGAAATTCCACTGTACAATACCGCCAAGATCGACGCCGTTCCGGCCGCGCTGCAGCATTTTACCGGCAACCCGACGAATGCCGGTCCGTTCTGGAATGTGTATCGGTGGGAGATTGCGGCGAAGTGATAAACTGCAGTTTACGATAGATGATGCGTCTTATCGGACGGCGGGCCGCGCAGGCTGTTCCCTTGCTGCTGGCGATCTCGCTGTTGCTGTTCGGACTGCTACACCTCGCACCTGGCGGCCCGCTCTCCACATATCTGGAGAATCCCAACGTTCGCCCTGAGGATATCGAGCGACTACGGCGCGCCATGGGACTCGATCGATCGCTGCCGGCGCAGTACTTCTCGTGGCTACTGGCGTTCGTACGGGGCGACTGGGGTTACAGTTTTGCCGACGGCCGTCCGGTCCTTGATCGCGTCATCGAGCGCATTCCCGCTACGCTGGAGCTCATCGGTGTCGCGGCAACATTGGCGTTGCTGGTTGCGGTACCGGCGGGAGTGTTTGCTGCCTCGCGACGGACGGTCGATACACTCACCAATGCGATCGCCGTTGCGGGCATTTCGCTGCCGATATTCTGGTTTGGGTTGCTCGTGCAACTCATTTTTGCCAGTGCACTCGGTTGGCTGCCGTCGTCAGGGCGCCGTTCGTTCGACGGCGGTGACATCGCCGATCGGCTTTCCCATCTGCTGCTGCCCGCGACGGTGCTCGCGGTTGCGTTGGCCGCGGCGTGGTCGCGCTACTTGCGGCGCGCGATGCGTGAGTCACTCGTGATGCCGTTCATCGATGTCGCGCGCGCGCGCGGTCTGTCCGAAGCGCGACTGGTGTGGCGCCATGCGTTGCCGTTGGCGCTGCCCACCTTTGTGACGGTGGTGCTGCTGGATGGCGCGATGCTCGCGTCCGGTGCGGTGGTGACGGAAAGCATCTTCGCCTGGCCGGGTATTGGGAGTTTGTTTACGGAGTCGCTGGTGAAGCGCGACTACGCGGTGCTCATGGCGTTTTTGATGATCGGCTCGGTGGCGGTATTGTTGCTCAATCTCGTTGCCGATCTTCTGGTGTTGTGGCTCGATCCGCGTGTGAGACGGGAAGGCTGAGATGGCCCTCGTCCGCAATCCCGGCATGGACGCTCGCCCGATGGAGCGCGCACCGTTGGTGGCCGCGATTGCGATAGGTCTGCTGGTGTTGGCCGCCGTCATGGCTCCGCACGTAGCTCCGTTCGCCGTCGACGCGCTCGATCTGGCGCATCGTCGCGCGGCGCCCTCCGGTGCGCATTGGTTCGGAACCGATGAACTGGGGCGCGATGTATTCACGAGGGTGCTCTTCGGCGCGCGCGTGTCACTCGCCATCGGACTCGTCTCGGCGGCGGTGAGCGTCGGCATTGGCACAATACTCGGCGCGACCGCTGGATACGCTGGCGGATGGATTGACGAACTGCTGATGCGGGCGACCGATGCGATGCTCTGTATCCCGCGGCTGCCGCTCTTGATGATCACGGCCGCCTTCATGCCACCCAGTGTGTGGCTCCTGATTGTGTTTGTTGGCGTCGTAGGATG
>JANLVM010000454.1:0-7823 GCA_031364015.1 Gemmatimonadaceae bacterium | reverse complement strand
CGTGATACGATACTCACCCGCGACGCCGTCAACGCGCTCGACGGCGAGCACTTCAGGAACGGCCGCGTCGTCGAGATAAAAGTCGGCGAGGTCGTACACTGGCCAGCGCTGCTGCTCGGCTGCCGACCAATACGAAGACGGCTTGCCGGCCGCGGAAGAATACCTTCCTGCTTTCGACTGGAGGTATGCCTTCCATATACGATAGACCGCCACCGCGTCGGGTGACAACGTCGCCGCGTCCAGTCGCGCAGGAACTGACTGGGCGTTCACGCTTGCCGAGCAGACGCACATCGCGGCGGCTACGCGAATAAGTGATTGACGAACCGAGCGCACGCGCGTTCTGCAGGTAAAACGCATCAGCGAGGGCCCGACGCCGTCGGGTTGGGCTCGTGGACGCGCACGAAATCGAGATACACGTGATCGCTGCGGCGGAGAAACCGCATCGTCAAGCTTTCCTTGGTCCAGGAGTACCATCCCCAAAGCCGCTCCCAGTTGTAGAGCAGACGACCCCGAACGGGCAAGCAAAGAGTTCGTCCAAATTTGACGTCCGAGGATGACCGACGCCATATCGAGCGCACGGTTTCCGTGCGGACGCGATCCCGTCAGCGGTAGGGACGTGCGCGTCGGGCGCGTAGTGTGGTGGCAAGGAAGTGGACTTAGCGATACGTCTGTCGCTCCGGGCTCCCTCCCAACAACTTTGTGGCGTCGTTCGTAGTGTATGGTGGGTGGCCACGCGGGGATTTCGAGGGAACGGGCACATGAGAGGTCGGGTTTTGCTGCATCGCACGGTGACGCGGCGTGTCACGTACGTGGTTCTTGCCGCGCTAACGATGGTGGCGTGTCGCGCCAGCGCGCCGGTGCGCGGAGCGGTCGGCACGGCACCCACCCGCCAAGGCGCTGTCGTGGCGGTCAAGGCCAGCGCCGCCGATATCCACTTCATGTCGGGGATGATTCCGCATCACGCACAAGCGGTGCTCATTGCCGGTTGGGCGGCGTCGCACGAGGCGCGGGCCGACATCGTCCGACTGTGCGAGCGCATTGTCGTGGGTCAGGCCGACGAAATCGTGCTCATGCAGTACTGGCTGCGCCAAAAGGGCGCGCCCGTTCCCGACGCCAAGGCCACGCACATGAAAATGTCGATGAACGGCATGGAGCACGACATGTTGATGCCTGGCATGCTATCGCCCGACGAGCTGGCCACGTTGGATAAGGCGCGAGGCTCCAACTTCGACCGACTGTTCCTGCAGGCCATGATCAAGCACCATCAAGGGGCGATCAGCATGGTCGATGCACTTCTGAGTTCTGAAGACGCCGCCCAGGACGACGTCATCTACAAGTTCGCTTCAGACGTTTACGCCGATCAGACCACCGAGATCAGCTTCATGCAAAAGATGCTCGAGACCATCCCGGCCGGTCCCGGTCGGTGAACACCAGCACTCGCACTCTCTTCGTACTTTGCCCCGTCACCTCAACGGACACCATCACGTGAAACCCGCTCACTTCTACTCTGCCGCGCTTGTCGTTGTCGCGCTATACGGCGCGGCGTGTGCCTCGTCCTCGTCGAAGGCCTCGACTGCCGGCGCGGGTCCGATGATGGCGTCCAGCATGTCCACGACGCCGCCGAGTCCCGATCCGCGCGTTGGTCTTCGCGCCGGGACAATGGCCCCGTGGCCCAAGGACACGTCCAGGCGCATGATCGTGCAGCCGGCGGCCGAAGCGTCGTGGAATCTGCGGCTGGTGTCGAACAGCAAGTCACCCGAGCCGTTCACGGGCGCGACGAATTCCGATCTGGCCTTTATCGGCAAGTACGCCATACAAGGCAACTACGACGGCTACCAAGTGTGGGACATTTCGAATCCGGCGAAGGTGAAGTCGGCTATGACGTACGTCTGCCGTGGATCGCAGAGCGACGTTTCGGTGTTCAAGAACCTCCTGTTCGTTTCGGGTGAGGCCACCAGCGGCCGCGTCGATTGCGGTTTGCAGGGCGTCACGGATTCCGTCAGTCACGATCGATTCCGCGGCATTCGCGTCTTCCGCTACGACAACATTGCCAATCCGAAATATGTGGCGAGTGTGCAGACGTGCCGCGGTTCGCACACGCACACCGTAGTGGTCGATCCAAAGGATGACAAGAACGTCTACATCTATGTGTCGGGTTCGGCCGGTGTGCGTTCCGAGACGGAGATGCCGGGCTGTCTGAGTGCGCCCGCCGATCCGAACTCGGCGTTGTTTCGGATTGAAGTCATTCAGGTGCCACTCGACGCGCCGGACAAGGCGAGCATTGTCGGATTCGGCCGAATTTTTAATGATCTCGGACCGCGGCCCATCCACTCGGACCCGGTTGACACGAGCGCGGGTCGGGGCGGTCGTGGTGGCGCCGGTCGTGGGGGGGCCGCAGGCGCGGCACCTGGCGGGCGCGGTGGACGTGGTGGCGCGGGACCGGCGCTTCCACCCGGTATGCGCGCGGGACCGAATCAGTGCCATGACATCACGGTGTACCCCGCCGTTGGACTCGCGGGCGGTGCGTGCGGTGGCTACGGACTGCTTCTGGACGTGCGCGATGTGAAGAATCCCAAACGCATTTTCGCCGCCGCTGACTCGAACATGTCGTTCTGGCACTCGGCGACGTTCAGTAACGACGGATCGAAGGTGTTATTCAGCGACGAGTGGGGCGGTGGCACCGCGCCGCGTTGCCGCGCGACGGACAAGTACGAATGGGGGGCGAATGCCCTGTTCACGATCGTGAATAACACGATGCAGTTCAAGAGCTACTACAAGATGCCGGCGGCGCAAACCGCGTCGGAAAATTGCGTGGCCCACAACGGATCGCTGATCCCGATTCCGGGACGCGACGTGATGGTGCAGGGCTGGTATCAAGGTGGGATTTCCATTTTCGACTGGACCGATGCGTCCAATCCGAAAGAGATTGCCTATCACGATCGTGGCCCGACGTCTATTGATCCCAGTTTCCGGGCCCCCGGCGGATCGTGGTCCGTGTACTGGTACAACGGCTACATGGTGAGTTCTGAAATCGCCCGCGGACTGGACATTTTCGAACTCACACCAAGCGCATTCATTTCGCAGAACGAAATCGACGCCGCAAAAACCGTCACGTTTGACTATCTCAACGTGCAAGGTCAACAGAAAATCGTGTGGCCGCCGAGCTTCGCACTGGCGCGGTCGTACGTCGATCAACTGACGCGCTCCCTCGGACTCAGTGCAGAACGCCTGGCCGCCGTGTCAACCGACCTGGCTGGCGCTGAAAAACTGTCGGGGCAGAAGCGACGCGACGCACTTACCGCGCTGAGCACGCAGTTGCACACCGAGGCGCGGAGTTCGCGCGACGCGGCGAAAGCACACATGTTGGCGAGCGCGGTGGGCGACCTGGCACGCTGATCGTCTCCGCCCGCAGCTCGTGCAGGAGTTCCGCCCGCCAGCGTGGGGTAGCCCTGAGGGAGAATGGCCGCCAGATGGCAGGCGATATTCTTGTCAATCGAAGGCTTCACGCGGAAGTCGGTCCGGAAGGCCTGGAAAACACAGCGTCCCCAGTCAAAGACCCTAGGGACGCCCACTGCAACCCTTACCGGCGTGAGCGGGCAGGGACTGTCCGTTATTTTACGCACGAACCCTCTCAAAAGCAACCAAAGCAGGGCATTCTTCTGCCCGTTCGTTGCCATCCCCAAGTGGTTTTGGAATGACAGAAGCACCGGAATCAGATGGCGAAGCGGCCCCAACCTTACAGGCGCGAAAACTGGCCGAGCGGCTGGCTGCCCATCACGCGACCAGCAAGTTGCATGCGCTACTGTCCCATCACTTCTCTCCTGAACGAATAGGTTCATTCGAGGACCATTCAAAGGCTGACAACACACCACAACGCATTATTGCTCGATATCTTTTCAGTATTGCAGCCGTCGAAGCGCTAGTGCCGGCGTTCCATGTGCTTGAAGTCGCTCTTCGCAATGGGATCTACAACGCTGTGGCTGCACGGATTACCGAAAAGAAGGGGCAAGCTATTGCAGATTGCTGGCTTGATTGGCCAGAGCATGAAACCCTTCTGCAAAATGATAGAACCAAACGCGTAGCCACCGACTACGACAAGGTTCAAGCGGCCAAGCAGGATATTCTTCGACGACGTTCGCTCAATACGGGCAGGCTTATCGCTGAACTGAGCTTTGGTTTCTGGAGCGGTTTGTTTGCGAGTCACTACGGCGGTCGCTCGGAAGAAATGGATACCAAGTTTTGGCCAGCACTTCTACCAGTCGTATTCTCAAACCTTCCGACCGGATATGATCGTGGTATGGTCGCTGAACGGTTGGCAAATATTCGGAAGCTGCGCAATCGCGCATTTCACCACGAACCACTGTGGAGAAGATCGGTAAAGACGGATCTGGAAATGATCTCTGAAACTATTGGCTGGATTGATCCAATTCTGGCTGGTTTCGCTCGAACAATGAGTAGCGCCAAAACTATTCAAGAAACGGGGTTCGACGGATATGCGAAGCGCGCTACAGTCTTTGCCCTTGAACGGTTTGCGGAAAAGGAGACAGCGCCTCTACAACACGACTAACAATCGCCGCGCGGCGTTTCGTCGGCCCGTGCAACTCGCCACGGCGCTGTGCGGCGCCACACCGAGGATCTGCAGTTTGTATGCCGCGCTGAATTGACGCCGAGTCCGGGTCGGTGACACCCCGGTATCATGTTGAAGCAACGGAGAAACGGAAAGGGCGGACGACATCAGGGACTGCCTCGGCGCTGGCGCGTGCTGATGGCGACGAATGTGCTCGGATCTAGCGACGTACCGGGGCAAACTTGAACAGTCCGCTCAGCATATCGGAGGCGTACACCGCGCTGCCATCGTAGTGTACGCCCCAGATGAACACGGGAGCGTTGCGGGACTGAACGGCTTTTTGCCGTCCCGCTATCAGGTGCAACTGGCATCGGCCGTCGGCGTGGCGCTGGCTCTCGTCACAGGCGCTCAAATCGCCCCGTACGTCAAGCGCCTGCACGCCAGCGTTGTAATACGCCGCATACAGAATGCCGTTGGCTTCGTCCATTGAAAAGTTGTGCGTCCCGGCACCGCTCAGGTGATAGAAGGCCACTTCACGTGGGCGCGTGAGATCGCTCAGATCGACCACGTGAATATCGCCCTGCGACGACGAACCGACCACGCCGGGGCCTTCCTCACCGACGAAGGCGAAGCGCTTGCTTTCGTTGGAAGGATCGTGGAACCACCAGACGTTATGCACCTGACCGCCTACCGTTCGCACGCGGGAAAGGAACCGCGGATTAGAGGGCGACCCACCCTGCGCACCGATGTCATAGATGCCAAGTCCCTGAAACCATTCGGCCGTGAAGAGCAGGCCGTCGCGAACGAACACATCATGCACAAACGGATATCCAATCGACAGCACCGACACCTCAACTGGCGTGGCGGGATCGGTGACATCAACGATGACCAGTTTTGCTTCGATGCCGGATGCCGGATCGACCGCACAGAAGGCATACAACCGACCGTTCACGCGCGCGACGTGGGCGGTGTGTACTCCCCATTGCAGGTTGCTCGAGGTGAACTGATTGACGAGTTGCGGCTTTCGCGGATCGGCCAGCGAATACAGTGCGATCCCGCCGTAGGGCTGATACTCGATCGCGACCACGAGCAGCGACCCGTCGTCTGAAACCTGGACATCACCCAGCGTCGACGCGTTGGCCACGATCAGTGAATCGACCAGCAGCGGGGTCGCACCAGCGACATCCCAGATCTTCACCGCGTTGCCCACGCGCGCGCCACGTGTGCCCCACGTGGTGGTGTATCCGGTGCTCCCGCGCACCCATACTTCTGCGGTATAGCGGTCGTTGACTCGACCCAGACCGAGTTGCGACAGAATGCTGTCGCCGGTTGGCGGCGACGGGTCCGTGGCCACCGCAGGCGTGCTGTCGCGACACGCCGCCAGTGTCAGCGCCAGCGCTATTCCCACGATCGCGTTATGGTAGCTCAACGCTACAGGTCCAGCGCGAAGCGAAGCCCCACAGTAACCTGCTTGACAAGGGAGGGTGACAAGCCGCGCACCCGTTCCGTCAGCACGTCCCGATTGACCGTGAGAACCTGCGTGACATTGGCAACGGAATCCCGAGACAGGCCGGACGCGTGTGCCGGAATCAGCACATTCCCCGGGGCGTCCACCAACCGTACGTTCCCGGTGAGCGCGACGACCGTGACGGTCGCGATTCGACTGCGATTCACCGTATCGCTCTGCACGATAAGCACCGGGCGGCGACAGCCCGGCGCCGATCCCTGCGGCTCCGGTAGATCAGCCCACCAAATCTCGCCACGTCCGATGTCCATCGCGACCTACCACGACTCGCGCGCGAGTGTGCGCAGCTGCGCGGCGTCAAGGGCAGGATCGAGCCGACTCTCTTCGTCGGCATAGACGGCGTTGAAACGTTGCGTCAACTGGCTGGCCTTGTGTTTGGCCACGAACTCTGCGAGTGCGCGCGCGTACAGTTCACTGCGACTGACGCCCAGGCGCCGGGCCAACGAGTCGCCGGACTTGAACAGTGCGTCGGGGAGTGAAATGGCCGTCTTCATACCACAGTATAATGCGAGTATAACTTCCGGACAAGCGTCCGGAACTCAGCACTTCACCGGAGCCACTCGTCCAGCCGCGCCGCAACGAAATCGTCATCCGTCAACTCCGGAAACTGCTGCACCGTGCGCGCCATCGCGCTGGCTTGACCCGATGACAACCGCTCGTGCGGATCGAGCGTCCACGTGCCCAACACGAGCCCCTGCCCGCGCAGCACTTCGAGAATACCTGGCAGGCACCCCGCGTATCCGTTCGCGGCATCGAAAATCGCGGCGTTCGTCATCGTGAGTGCCGCGCCCCTGGTGAGCCAGTCCCGCGGCACCGCAGTCGCGTTTCCCGCACGCCACGCGCGAACTTCGTCCAGCATCTGCACGGCGCGATGCGTCCACACGGCCCACTGCCCCAAAAGGCCGCCCACGAAATGGCGCTCATGCGCCCGACCACCGGTCACCACGGGGACATCCGTCAGCAGGTCGGCCACGATGGAGTCGTCGTTGCCCGTGTACAGCGCGATGTCGTCTCGACCCGCATCGGCCACCGCGCGCACGACATCGAGTGTCGCGTAGCGATCGAACGGCGCCACCTTAATGCCCACCACACCGGCAATTTCCACGAACTCGCGCCAGAACGCATACGACAACCGTCGTCCGCCCACTGCGGGCTGCAGATAGAATCCAAACAGCGGGAAGGTTTCCGCGACGTGTCGACAGTGCGAGAGAATGGTGTCATCGGGTGCGTCGCGCCAGGCCCCGAGTGACAGCAGGCCGCAGTGGTAGCCCAGCGCGCGCGCGATCTCCGCCTCCTGTACCGCCTGATGCGTGTCGCCCACGAGCCCGGCCACCCGCACGAATGGGCGTGCGCCGTCAGTCGCCAGCGCGGCATCTGCCGTCTCAGCGGCTAGCTCCAGCACCGGGCGATAGAGTCCCACGTTGGTGTCGTGGATTTGAAAGCCGGTGGTGTGTACGCCAACTGCCATGCCGCCCGCACCGGCAGCGATGTAGTATCGCGTGAGTGCGCGCTGATGGCGTTCATCGACGGTACGGTGCGGCGTAAGTGCCAGGGGATGCGCCGGTATCACCTGTCCGGCTAACAGATGGTGCCGCACGTTCAGCGAGACCGGTTCAAAAGCGGCCATCGCGCACCTCGAACTTGGTAGGCTTGCTCAACAGCCGACCGCCGTGCCGGATCCACGCCACGGCCCACGCGCACAGTGTGTCAAGCGGAAGCGCCGAGTGTGGC
>JANLVM010000434.1:0-1673 GCA_031364015.1 Gemmatimonadaceae bacterium | reverse complement strand
GTCATTCGAAGTTGGAGGTGCAGGGGACCTACTACGACACGCCGCGCGCCGAGAACACCGGCGCGCTCACCGCCGCCGAACTGGCGCGCGATGCGTCGCTGCCGGACTCGCTCAACATCACCAAACGTTCGCGGAAAGCGGTGCGCCATCAGCAACTGGCGGTGATCATGACCCACGGGAATGCGCAGCGTTCAATGAACGCCTCCGTATTCGCCGGCACACGCACGCTCGACAATCCGCTGCCGTTTGCCATTGTCGCCGTCGACCGCGCTGTGGCAGGAGCCGCCGTACGCGCGACGGTGCGCCTCACGGGCACGCCGTGGCCCTTGCGACTGACCGTGGGCGTCGACGCCCAGCGACAAGATGACTCGCGACGCAACTTCGAGAATTGTGCCGATGTGACGACGGGGAATCCAACCACCCGGTGCCCGGTGATTGGCCTGGAGCGTGGCGCGGTTCGGGTAGACCAGCGTGAGGAGGTGCGTGGCATTGGGGGCTATGCGCGTGCCGAAGTTGAAGTGCCCGGTCGTGTTTTCTTCAGCGCGGCCGCGCGCCGTGATGCGGTTTCGTTTCGCGTCACCGACCGATTTATTACCAGCACCAATCGCAATGACTCCGGCAATCGCACCTTGTCGGCCACGACACCCATGCTGGGAGTGGTCTGGCGGGCGCGACCGACATTGTCGGTATTTACCAACTGGACGGCGGCGTTCGAGACCCCAACGGTTACCGAACTGACCAATCAGGACAACGGCGCTGCTGGGCTCAACACGCTGCTGGCACCGCAACGCACGCGCACCGTTGAATCGGGCATGCAGGGACTCGTGGGCAGTCGATTGCGAATTGATGTCGCGGCATTCCGGGCGATGGTGCAAGACGAACTGGTGCCATTCGATGTACCCAACCAACCTGGGCGACGAGCATTCCGGAACGCCGGGAAGACCTCGCGCACGGGGCTCGAAACGAGCGTTATTGCGTCACTGCCGGTCGTCGATGTGGGCGTATCGTATACGCGTTCTCATTTCCGATTCGATCAGTACTCGGTGGGCGCCGCGAACTACGCGGGCAAACCCATTCCGGGTATTCCGGCGCAGCTCGCCCAGCTGTGGGCGACGGCACGTGTGCGCGGATGGTTTGGCACCGTCGAGACCACGATGGCGTCCCGAATGACGGCCGACGATGCCGCAGTCACAAAGGCTGCCGGGTATGCCGTCTGGTCGTTGCGAGGTGGATACGCCGGACCGGCGTGGCTGGATCGGGTTGGGCTCGAGCCGACGATTGGCGTCGACAACGTGTTCGACCGCACCTTTGCCCCGAGCGTGGTGATTAATGCCACGCGAAACCGGTACTACGAGCCGGGGCTGCGGCGTCGGGCATTCATGTCAATGCGCGTGCGCGGGCGCTAGTTTTACGCTAGGGAGGACGCGCGAGCGGCTTTCAGGCTGGAGGAGGGAGTTGAACGTCATCCGGGCAGCAGGAGACAGGAACTGATCCAGGGAAGAGGGGAGCAGGGGTGCCATGCGACTTCAGGATACATGGTCGCATGGCGCCCCTGCTCCCCTCCGTGGCGAATCAGCGAAAAGCGCGCTTCGTCCACACGGCGACCACGCCGCACTTGACGTCCCGGTTCATGAACTCGGTGGGAACGGTCAAACGTTGTTGGTACACTTCGA
>JANLVM010000392.1:0-1860 GCA_031364015.1 Gemmatimonadaceae bacterium | reverse complement strand
ATGCCATCCCACGGCGAGAGCATCATGTGGAACATCGATGACCTTATGCGGAAAAATTCGCACGAGGATCTGTCCAAATTCATGTCCTCTCTGCGTGCGAAGCTGCCGGGCATGCAGCACCAATTGGAAATGAAAAGCGAGCGCGGCTACCTGCCCGAGGTGATCCGCGTGTACAAGAACCGACCGAACGCCCCGGACCTGGTGGTGATGGGTACGCAAGGGGCCACCGGTTTCGAGCATGTGCTGATGGGCACCAACACCGCCGATGTGATCAAACGCGGGGGCATGCCCGTGCTGGCCGTACCCGCACAAGCGGTATTCAAGCTGCCAAAGCGGATCATCCTCACCGACGATAGCGATCCTGTTGCCCCGGCCACTTCGCGCGTGTTGCTGGACATTGTCAAGAGTACCGGTGCCATGGTCATCGTGTTGCGCATGATCAACGAGGATGTGCATGTAGGTCCGGAGGAACCGTCGGTCTGCTCCTTTGAAGCGGTGCTAAGTGCCGTGTCCCATGCACATGTTTACATGGATGGCGAGGATCTTACCGGTGTGCTGGACGATCAAATACGTCGGAGCGATGCGGAAATGCTAGCGGTGGTACACCGCGAACGCGGATGGGTGGAAGGGCTATTCCACCGGAGTACGGCCGCAAGGCTTGCAATGCACACACACGTTCCGATGCTGGTGTTGCAGCAGGGCAAAGACTGAGGCTACTCTGGCCGGTTCCTTCGCGGGCCTTCAGTGCTTGCAATGCTTTTTCGGCGCGGTACTCCTGCACGAAGCCCACCACGGCGTTCAGCAACACGATGATGAGGATCACCACCGTATCCGTCACGTCGCGGGATAGTTGGTATGAAGCGGCGGCTGGGCCTCCACGGTAACGTGGTGGCAAGTCCTGCTCCACCACTATTCACCGCTCACCGTCTGACGACGGGGCGCATACCGGGAGGCCAACCGCCATGGAGATCATCGGCCTGGACCGGCACACGCGCGCGAGTCAGCGGTCGATCAAAGCGGACGACGGCACGATCACCGACCGCCGCATCGCGACCAATCGCGACCAATCGCGAGCGGTTCACCGCCGTGTTCGGAGCGCGGCCACCGGCCCGCATCCTGCTCGAGGCGAGCACGGAGCGCGAGTGGGTGGCCCGTCCCCTGGAGTCCCTCGGGCACGAGGTGATCGTCGCGGACCCGAACGACGCGCCGATGTACGCCAATCGGTCGCGCCGCACCACGACCGACACGCGCGATGCGCGCACGCTGATGGACGCGTGCGAGACGGGTGCGTGGCGTCCCGCGTATCGGCTGTCGGAAGCGCGGCGCCCTGTGCGGGCCGAGCTGGCCGTGCGGGATGCGCTTGTTCCGCTGAGGCCCTGGCACTTCTCGCCACGGTGGACATCGCGTCAGTCGATGGCCACCACACCTTCCATTTGTCCGAGTCGTATGCCATGGCGGGCGACATCGCGCGTGCGCTGGAGCTGGCGGAGCGCGCGGTGGAGATGGGATTTTTTCCGCATACGTACATCACGCGCCTGTGTCCGTTCTATGCGCCGCTGCGAGACGCGGCCGGTTTCGAGCGTGTGGCGGGAAAGGCCGCCGAACGTGTCGCGCAGTTCGACGCGTCGTTCTCCGTGTAATCGGCCGAGCAGGCCGGCGTCCTGTTCGGTGCGGCATCGACGCGGCGAGCGTGTTTTCGAACCGCTGCGTCCAGCGCGCGAACTGTCACGTGAGCGTTGCGCGACAGGCGCTTCCGACCTGGCGTCTGGACGACGCCCGCCTAACGATGCTTGCTGCTTCTATGAAGCTGTAGTTGTCAAGTCTGCAGTAACACGCAGCCGATACCGGACCCGGGGTTCG
>JANLVM010000328.1:0-2687 GCA_031364015.1 Gemmatimonadaceae bacterium | reverse complement strand
GTCAGTGGTCTTGGCCTTGAACCAGGTGAAGTCCACGTTCAGGCGACCATCGAAGACGCTCTGGTCGAAGCCGATTTCCAGCTCGGTGGTGCGCTCGGGTCCGAGTGTCGCATTGCCCAGGTTGTTCGGACGGACCGCGACCTGTCCCCCCCAACCCACCTGACTGTACGTTCTGGCCGCGGCAAAGGCGCCGGGCGCGCGCCCGGCGGTTCCGAATGCGGAGCGGAGCTTGAGCGTGCCTAACGCGGGGTTCCAGAACTTCTCCTCGCTGATGACCCACGAGCCGCTCACTTTGGGGTAGGTCTGGAATCCGAAGTCCCTACCGAAGGCGCTATTGCCGTCAACGCGTCCCCCCACCGTTACGAAGAACCGGTCCTTGAATCCCACCAGCGTCTGTCCGAAGGCACCACCGGTAATGACGGTCTGCCGGTTTTCGTCGGCATTCTTGACGCCACCGCTGGCAACAGTTGGCGCGGCCGGTGTCGCGAAGTTCTCGCTGAGGCCCACCACATCACCGACCAGCGAGTTCACGTACTGCGTGCCGGCTGATACCGTAACCCGAAAATCTTTGCCAAGGTTGAAGTCGTAGTTGTTGACCCAGTCGGTGCTGACGGTCGTGTTGAACCACTGCTGGTTCTGAATCACGCCCAATGGGACGGCGGGGAATCCGTACGGGCGGACGTTGCGATTCTCCAGCGACGCGCGATCGAGCCCGACGGTGAAGCGGCTGGAAAAACGCTCGATCGGCGTCCACGTCGCGGTGGTGCCAAGCACCAAACGGTCGATGGTGCTGAAAAGTTGTTGCTCATACACGCGTTTGATGACTGCCGGATCCTTGCTGCCGAAGTAGTTGCGTTCCTGGCGGAACGCGTTGAGCGTCACGCCCTGCGCGTTGTTTCCTGCCGGTGTGTTGGAGACGAGATTGGTCGAGTAGGCGCTGTTCCAACTCACCGCCAGTTTCTTCATCGGCGCGAAGTCGAGGTTGGCGCGGACCTGGTACTTTTTCTCGCGATCGTTCGCCAGCACTCCATCGGTGTTGTCGGCGCCAAGCGATACCAGATAGCGCAGGTCATTCGCACCCCCCGCCACCTGTGCCGCCGCGCCAAATCGGCCACCGGAGCGAAGAAACGGATCCATGAAAAGAAGCGGCGCTTCATCGGTGCCGAACTTCTGCATCCGGCTGATGCCGCTGTTCAGCTGCGCCTGCCACTTGGCGGCGCCCTGGCTTCCGCGCTTGGTGAAGATCTGGATCACCCCCGCAGCGGCGTCGGTGCCGTACAGCGTCGCGGCAGCCGCCCCCTTCACAACTTCGATACGATCGATGTCGTCGGGGTTGATGTCGTTGAGCGGACTAGAGTACGAGTTGGCGCCACGCTGCGTGGTGCCGGTAAAAATTCCGTTGCGCGGGTACTCATCGCTCCGCGTACGCACTCCGTCGATGAAAATGAGGGGCTGGTTGGTGAGCGCGACACTCGTGCTACCGCGCAGTCGGATCGCCGAGCCACCACCCGAATTGCCCACATTGCCGCCCACGGTCACACCAGCAATGCGACCCGACAGCATGTTGGACAGGTTGGTCGGCACCTCGGGCGCATCGGCGACCTTGATCTGACCAATAGAGTTTCCGACCTCGCGCTTTCGCGCCGAGCCACCGGTCCCTGTTACCACCACCTCGTCGAGCGATACGGCGCTCTGCGTCAGCGCGAAGACGAGCGTCGTCACAGTACCCGCGCTAACCGTGACCGACTTCTCGGTCGGCGCGTAGCCAATCAGACGCACGCGAACCACGTGGGCTCCGGGAGGAACCGCCTGAATGGAGTACGAGCCATCGGCACTGCTCACGCCACCGAGCGTGGTGCCGACCACGAACACTTGCGCATTTCCCAATGGCGCATTGGAGGAGGCGCTGGTCACCTTACCGCGAACCGATCCTTGTGCTTGTGCGCCAAGCAGCGAGGGCCCGAGCGCGAACAGCATCGCAACGGTGGCCCGCCACATGGCTTTCCTTCGACGACATGTATGCATCATGACCTCCAACAGTGGAGTGGGGGGAGCTTGGGCTCGATCGCCGTGAGAAGCACAGAGGGCGACCGATAGGAACGTTGGCCGTTGAACCGTGTGCGCGACAGCATGCTCGTAATCGCGCCTATTTCAGGGAACGGCTCGGCATAGCATCGGGGCGAACGAGTGCCGTGTCAACCAATAGGGTGACGATTCTCGGCCGCAACCCCCGTTCCGGTGGGTCGTCCTCTTATAGTTGGTCTCTTCGCGCCGCCGCACACTCGTCATGCCTCCTTCGCTGCCCACGCCTCCCCTCCAGGCGCTCCTAGATCAGGGGCGTCTCGCGCAAGCGCGCGGTCAACATCAGGAGGCGCGCGAACTGTACGAGCGCGGGCTTCAGTCACTCACCTAGACCACTTCCGCCTCCACCATCGCCCAACTGCTGCTGAGTGTGGGGCAGACCCACCTCGACACGCGGAACACGAGCGCAGCCCTCGACTACGTCGAGGCCGCCGTTGCCCTCGCCGGTGAGCCTGACATGGAGGTCGCACTGGCCCTGGCCATGGAGCTACGTGGACGTATCCGGTGGCTCGATGGACAGATGGACGAAGCCGAAGCCGATTTCCGCGACTCGCGCCAGCGTGCCCTGAGCGCCCAGCGTCCCGGAATCGCTGCGTTAGGCGCGT
>JANLVM010000316.1:0-3281 GCA_031364015.1 Gemmatimonadaceae bacterium | reverse complement strand
AACCCCTGAGTCGAACGACTCAACGGAAACGGGAGCACTCCACCGCAGGCCCGGAGGACTCCCGTTGCCCGTTTTACGTCTTGTCCACAAACAGCGCGTCGGCAATTGCCGCGATCTCTTCGGCATCGCGCCACGCAGTTTCCAGCGACGCGAGCTCGCCCTGCATCGCCTGACGCTCGGTATCCTCGTGCATCGCGATCTCCAACGCGAGCCGTTCGGCCACCGTCAGCCCCAGGACGCCCACGGCATCGTCCCAGAAAATCGTGTTCTTTCGCCGACGGGTGTAGCGCAGGATTCCGCTGGCGCGAATGTAGCGCTCTGGATCGCCGGCGTCGGTGATCATGCGCGTCGCGTGACGCAGTTGGCCCGGCGTCCCCACGCGCTCGTTTAACCGGGACAAGAGCTGCCCAGCCACTTGACCGGCCGTTGGTCCATCAAGCTCCGTAACGCCATCCTGGTGCGCGAGGCGGAAGCTCCACGCCTGGCGATCGTGGGTGGCCACGATCTCCATGCGGACCACGTGGCTGAAACGCAACTGGCGCAGCGTGCCATCGGGCGTGCGCACACGCGCCAACACCCGATCGTACGCGAGTCGCGACTCGAGCTGTTCCAGCGGCTCCTGCAATCCAACGCGAATGAGGCGACTACCCGTGGCCATCGCGGCAAGTCCGGCCATCGCCGCGGCGGCCCCGAATACCAGCGCCGCCCCGTTGGCCATGGCGCCCGACGTGACACTGGCCGCCCGCTGAATTCGATGCCGACGCATACGCGTGCCGTACCGCCACGCGGCGAACTCGGGGCGAAGCGGCTTGCCGACCCGCACCAGGTCGAGCTGCGGAGAAACGGTGGCCAGGCCGATGTTATCTGTTGAAACGCGAATCGGCGTTGCCCGATACGCCCGTTCACATTCTTCGACCGCTTCCCATCGCTGTTCCAGGGGCGACAGGTTCCAGCTGTCACAGGACCGGCAAATCACCTAGAGTCTTGCGCGAGTGGTATCGAATGCCAGACGCCCACCTACCGGGAACGCTTCCACCACGTCGTTTCGCCCAAGACTGGCGTGACAATACAGGCACGTCGAGTACACGGAATGCGCTCCTCAATGACGCTACGTGGCACCAGCTCGTCCTCCTATGCAAGTATAGTGCGCGCGGACACCTGACGCCTGACGAGCGGATTACGGGCGAATTAATATTTGAGCTTATACTTGGCGAACGAACGGGCATGGGGACACGATGGGTTCGGGGTGTCCCCAGACTGAATGCACTGAAGCCCTCACCACACTCCGGATGACTAACGTATGTCCGACAGGACTCTCGAGCAGGTGATCGCGCCCGCCCTCGCGCCCGACCTCGCTCCCGCTTGCGCCGCGTGTTCGCGCGTCGATCGACGAGAGTTTTTGAGCACGGCGTCGATGATATCGTTAGGCGCATTGCTCACCGCGTGCGGCGATGGCGTGTTTGACGGTCCCGAATCACGGCTGGAGGTGGTGCGTGACCCCATCCGCATTGATCCACGCCTGTACCCGGAACTTCAGCAGGTGGGGGGTCGTGCGATCATCACCCCAGCGGGGCGTGCGCCCATGCTTATTGAAACCACTGGGGTGGGGCAGTATCGGGCGCTCTCGCTGGTGTGCCCGCACAATGGCACGGTGGTCAATGTTTCGGCCGACGGCTTCACGTGCCCCAATCACGGCGCGCGGTTCTCTCGAACAGGCATGTGGATCGGCGGACAATGGACGGTTGAACTGACGCCGGTTGCGGTCACCGTAGAAGTAAACGGCATGCTCAATGTCGGCGGTGTGGTCCCACCTCCGGGCCCCCCGGCGCTCGCGGTGTCTCAGAACGCCTTGGCGTATGCCTCGACCGTTGGCGGAGCGGTACCTGCGGCCCAGACGGTGGCCATTACCAATACGGGCGGCGGCTCCATCACCGGTATCACCATTGCGCTGACGTATGCCAGCAACCAACCGTCGGGCTGGTTAGCGGCCTCGCTGTCAACCCTGGCCGCGCCATCGACGCTCACCCTCGCAGTCGCCCGCGGCACGCTCGCCGCAGGAAGCTATTCAGCGACGGTGCGTCTGACAGCGTCGGGTGCCAGCAACGCGGCGCAACTGATTGCCGTGACGCTGGTCGTGATCGACACCACCACGCCTCCAGCCGTCCAGCTTTCGACCGCGACCCTCGGCTTTTCAAGCGACGTCGGCACGTCGCCAGCGCTCAAGACGGTCGACATCATCAACTCCGGCAGCGGGACCGTGGGCGGGCTGGCGGTGAGTATTGCGTATGGTGTTGGCGCCGCTGGCTGGCTGTCGACCTCAGCGCTCAGTGGGACATCGACGCCCAGCACACTCACCGTGCGACCATTGACGTCGTCTCTGGCGGCGGGCACCTACACCGCCACACTCACGGTCTCTGGCGCTGGCGTGACCTCAAGCACATTGGCGGTGACGTTGACTATCGCCATAAGCGGACTTGCCGTGACGATCGCCGCGTGGCCGGCGTTAGCCAACGTTGGCGGCGTGGCAGGGAGCGTGGGCACCCTCAATTTCAGCGCAGTCGCCGTGGTTCGCTCGGGGGCCAACAGCTTCGCGGCGTTCTCACTCATCTGCCCGCACGCGGGAAGTACCGTCCAAGTCCAGAACGGTCAGAGTTTTCGCTGTCCCAATCACGGAGCGCTGTGGAACGCCAGCGGCGTCCTGCTGCCAAACTCACCACAGCAGACCACTCGACTGACGTCGTTACGGGTCACGTATACGCCGGGCGACCCGGTTCTGTACGTATCGTAGGCTGCCTGACCCAAAAGCGGTCCCAGAATTCGGTGCAGACAATTGAACCGCCCTTGGATATCAGCTATGTTTCAGGATTGCGCCGTCCTTCGCCACGTATCGTCCAAGTTTCGATTCCATGCCGACTTACGAGTTTCGCTGCCCCGACGGCACGATCATCGAACGGATCTACAAGATCGCAGAAGTACCTGCCGAGATCCCGTCACCGGCGGGCGACGGAATGGCTGTTCGAATCATTTCCGGTGGAGCCGCGCTCCTGTTCAAGGGTTCGGGATTCTATATCACCGACTACGGAAAGGACGGGAAGAAGGATCAACGCACCGCCGGCGCGGAGTCCAAGGGCAGTTCCGGCTCGTCCGACGGTAGCTCGAGCAAAAGCGATAGCAGCGCTGAAAGCAAAAGCGACAGCAAGACCGACAGCAAAAGCGACAGCAAAAGCGACAGCAAAAGCGACAGCAAAAGCGACAGCAAAAGCGACAGCAAAAGCGAGAGT
>JANLVM010000314.1:0-4587 GCA_031364015.1 Gemmatimonadaceae bacterium | reverse complement strand
ATGCCCCACACTACGCCCCGAGTCGCCTCCTGTCAATAGGTACTTAACCTAGTACTACTAGTAGTACTAGGTTAAGTTAGGACGTGTCATCCCAACAGCGCTGACACGTTGGACACCACGCCCCGAGCCGGATCAACAGGGCTTGCAGCGCGCGCCGGATCGCGGGGAGCGTCACGCCCGCCGTTTTTTTTTCCCGCGCAGCAGTTCCAGCACGAGAAAGGCGTAGGCCATCGTGGCCAGTGTCACGTGATGATGCCAGCCGGGCCACGAGCGGCCTTCGAAATGATCGAGGCCCAGTTCGTCTTTCAGTTCGCGGTAATCCTGCTCGATGCGCCAGCGCCCTTTGGCGAGGCGGACAAAGCGCCGCAGGCCCAACGCGTCGTCGGGGAGCTGGGCGAGCCAGTATTTCGTGGGCGCCGACTCGCCGCGCGGCCATTCGATGAGCAGCCGAACGGGCGCCGAGTGCGCGGCGCCGTGACTGGTCCAGTGATGCGACGGCCAGAGCGTCGTGGCGGCGAAGCGCGACCGGAGCGGGCCTTTCGTGCCGGCGCGCCACGTCACCCGACGCCACGCGGCGGGCGGGAACGTCGCCGCAATCTCGTCCAGCGCGAGCGGCTCCGGCAGCGCGTCACGCGGCCCGCGCGTGCGGGGGCGTCCCTGGCCGCCATACGGCGGCGGTCCGGCCGCCGCAGGCGCCTCCAGCCATCCTTTCACACTGGTCGCGACTTGCACGCAATAGGGCAAGCCGCGGGCGGTGAGCGCCGCGCGAAAGTCGTGACTCGTGCCATAGCCCGCATCGGCCAACACGACGCGCGGGCCCACGCCCCACGCGCGGATGCGATCGAGCGCGGCCAACGCTAACTCCCCCTTGGTCTGGTAGGTGATCGTGTCCGGGACGTGCGCCGCCGCGCGCCGCACGGGATCGTCGATCCACGCCTGCGGCAAGTACAGCCCCCACGTGAGCGGGAGACACGCCGTGTCCGTCCCGAGGTGCACGCTCACGGCCACTTGGCAATTCGCCGTCTTGCCGAGCGCGCCGCAGTACTGCCGCGCCACGCCGACGGACTGATCGCCGTGCTTCGGGAAACTCGTTTCGTCGAGGATCAGCACCGCCTCGGGCAGCAACCGATCCAGCATGGTCGTCGTGAGCGCCTGCTGCAGCGGCGCCCAGTCCCACGGACTCTGATTGACGAACTGGCGCAGGGCCTGCACGTCGGCGCCCGGCACCCGCTCGGTGATCGGCGCGATGGACTTCCGCTCGCCGTCGAGCAGCAGGCCGCGCACATACTCGCCGGCGTGCGTCTGGCGCTCGGCGCGCCCCAACAAGGGCGTCAACTCGCCCAAGAAGCGTTCCAACCGGTGCTCGGCCGCGCGAAGCTGGGCAGGCTGCATGCCCCACACTACGCCCCGAGTCGCCTCCTGTCAATAGGTACTTAACCTAGTACTACTAGATGTGGTTCGAGTCGTCCCCCGCCGCATCCGCGTGTTGTAACACCAGCAATACTTCGGCCGCGGTGGTCGCTCCACGATCGCGCGCGTACCACGTACGGATGGCGCGATATCGGTCGGACTTGTCCATCTGCAGCCCATCGCGCAGCACCCAGGATTCCAAGGCGGACGGACGTGGTCCCCACCATCCGCGTTCGACACCCGCCGCATCGTATGCGATGACCACCGGGATCGCGCGCGACGTTCCCGTCAGGTGGGTGGCCATCAATGCGTCATGCTCGTCTCGGCGTACCACGCGCAACGTCAGCAAGGGATTGGCCTCGACGAGGCGCAGCACGACCGGTACGGTGTGTATGGCATCGCCGCACCAGTCTTCGAGCAACACCAGCAGTCGTACGGGTGTCGCAACCAACGCGACGGCGGCACGATGCGCGTCACTCACCATCGCCAGCCGACGGGTCGTGTGCCAGAGTTCCTTATGCATGGTGGCCCGCGCGATGAAGTCGTCGAGCGGGATGGCCGCGTCCCACGTCGCGGCATCAAGCAACCGGTCAGCGACCGCCACCAGATGGACGCTGTCGCCCGTGGGCCGCGCGTACTCGCCGGTAAACGTTTCGGCCGACTCGTTCATGCGCGACCCAGCACGGTCAGCATCGCGCGCGCGAACGCCGGCAAATCCTTCGGCACTCGCGCACTCACCAGATTGCCGTCAATGACCGATGGTTCGTCCACCCACGTGGCGCCGGCGTTCACCACATCGTCGCGAATGCCGACCGTCGATGTCAGCGTGCGACCACGCACGATGCCCGCCGAGATCAGGATCCACGGCCCGTGACAGATCGTGGCGACAAGACCACCCGACTCGTTCACACTGCGGACAAGGCGTAACACCGCGGGATCGCGTCGCAGTTTGTCCGGTGCCCATCCTCCAGGCGCGAGCACGCCGCATAGGCTCGCAGGATCCATGTCCCCCACCGATGCATCCATGTGGGCGGGATACCCCCATTTCCCCAGATACTTTGGCTCACCCATTCCAACAAGCGGTGTTGCAAAACCGGCCTCTTCCAGCCGCAGCTTGGGATACCAGACTTCGAGATCTTCGTACTCGGGGCCAACAAGGATAGCGATGGTGCCGCGGGTCATGGCGTAGGGATGGCGATGGTACCGCGGGTCATGGTTGTCGACTGACTTACTTCTTTGCGAACGCGTCCTGTACCCACGTGAGTGGGATCATGAACAACGGCCCGAGCAGCAAACCCAGCAGGATGTTGATCCAGGTGAGTGCCATATAGTAGGCGGTCATGCCCAGCGATGCGAAAATGACGCCGAATGTTCCGTGATGTTCCACGACGATCTCATTGACGAGGTGCGAGCGGTCGCGCGAGGGGAAGCGATGGCGACCGACGAACGGAGCGATGGAAGTTGCGGGCGTAGGATAGCCGAGTTGTGCGACCGAAGGTAGTGGCATCGCACGAAGATCCTGATCAAGCGGGTAGGGCCCAGCGGTTGACGACAGGCCGAAAGTGGGTGATCAGTCCGATATGGCGTTGGCGAACGAGATCGATGACACGGTGCCGACTGCGGCGCTCCTTCAGGCGTCGCTGGAGGCGGCGTTGTCGCGCGAACCGGGGCGGCTGGTGCTCGCGGTCTCGGGTGGACGGGACTCGATCGCCCTCATGCACGCGGTAGCACGCTGGGCGCCCGCTCGCCTGGCCGCCGTCGCCACCTTCGATCATGGCACCGGTGCGTATGCGACGGATGCGGCGGCACTGGTAGTCGCCGAGTCGCGTCGACTGGGACTGACGATCGTGCACGAGCGGGCGCGGACACCGGCGCACACGGAAGCCGCGTGGCGAGCGGCGCGATGGCAGTTTCTGCATCGTGTCGCGCACGCGTTTGACGCGCGAGTCGCGACCGCACACACCCGTGATGACCAAGTCGAAACGATTGTCATGCGCCTGCTGCGAGGCACCGGCGCGCGAGGGATGGCCGCACTGGCGTCACCGTCTGGCGTGGTGCGACCCTGGCTCTCCGTCTCTCGCGCCGAGGTTGCCGCGTGGGTATCGGCGGAATCGCTGGCGTTCATGGACGATCCGATGAACGCCACCCGTGTGTTCCTGCGCGGACGCGTGCGTCACGATCTGCTGCCCGCCTTCGAGCTGCGTGCTCCGGGCTTTGCGGCGGCCATGGTGACGCTGGGCGAGCGCGCGGCCGTCTGGCGACGCGAGGTCGAGGCCTTCGTCGATTCGCTGGGGCTCAGTGACGTCCGTGCGGGCGTCGCGCGGGTTCCAGTCGAGCCGTTTCTCGGAACGACGGCGGCAGGTCGCGCCGTATTGTGGCCCGCGTGTCTGGCGCGCATCGGTGTGATACTCGATGCGCGGGGTACACGCGAACTGGTGCGGTTTAGCATGTCAACGCGTCGCGGTGGGCACGTGGTGCTTGCCGGCGGTGCGGTGGTGATGCGAATCGGGAATGCGACCCAGGAATCGTTCGAGCTCCGGCGGCCTTCCCTGAGTGCATCAGACCCATGGGACTGGACGGGTGAGTCGGCCCACGTCCCGCGTCGGCTGGGCCGGTGGCGTGTGAGTCGGCTCACGGTCCCCGATGCGCAAGCCGCCGCCGACGATCCTTCGGTGTTTAGCATCCCGGCGAATGTGGTGGTCACCATCCGCAGCTGGCGCGCCGGCGATCGCATACAGACGCCTGGCCATCCGGCGGGACGGCGAGTGACACGATACTTTTCAGATGCGCGTGTTCCTGTACTTGACCGGTCAGGCTGGCCGATCGTCCTTGCGGGAGATGAGCTGCTGTGCGTTCCTGGACTTTGCCGCTCCTTGGCGGCCCCGAACCGGCCGGGATGGCTGGACTCGATCTGGTATCGGTGTGAGCGCGAGCCCGACGGACATGAAAGCGAGCACCGGCATTCCGGCTGATCCACGCCTCGACGGGCGCGCCGTGAAGCGCGTGGTGTTCGATTCGGAAACCATTCTGCACCGCGTGCGCCAACTCGGTGCCGACATCACCGCCGCGTACCCCGACGGCGACCTGCTCGTGCTCGGACTCCTCAAGGGCAGCTTCATCTTCCTGAGCGATCTGGTACGCCACGTCGAACGCCCGCTGCAGGTAGACTTCTTGGTG
>JANLVM010000277.1:0-5007 GCA_031364015.1 Gemmatimonadaceae bacterium | reverse complement strand
CCGCGCGAATGGCAAGAGAAGATTCGACAACTGCCGATACTCGTCGGCTAACGCTTCACGTGATGTCCGGGCAGACAATACTTATCAGAGCGTGGTACACTGGTGAACGACATTTCGATCGAGAACGCGGGGCTGTCACTGGCGGCCTCGGTGTACGGCCACCCCGATGCGTCGCCGGTGCTGATGCTGCATGGCATCAGCAACAGCCGCGACGTCTGGTACGACTGGGCGGTCGAGCTGAGCGATCGCTATCGCGTCTACACACTCGACTTCCGTGGCCACGGACATTCGGGGCGCGCCGATCGGTATGCCATATCCGACTACGTGTCTGATGCGGCCGCACTCCTCACCGCAATTGGCGCGCCGACCCGCGTCGTTGGTCACTCACTCGGCGGGGTTGTTGCTGGCGTCCTCACCCAGTCCGACCATCCGTTGGTCCACTCGGCGCTCATGGTGGACCCCGCGTGGTACTTCGGTATTCGCGAGGAATTTCACCGGACCGTGTACCCGAAGCGCTTCGCGCTGTTGATCGGTCTCGTCGAACAGCTGCGCGCTGCCCACGCGCCGTTGGCCGCGTGGGTCGCGGCGATCGGCAACACGCCGCATCCGTCGAGCGGCGTCTTTGTCGATCACATGAGCTATCGGCAGATCCTGAGTCATGCGTCGGCGTTGCAGCGACAGGACCCCGCGTGCTGGCGCATCCCGATGCATGAATCATTTGCGACCCTCGACACGACGCAGCCATTCCGCCGCCCCACGCGCGTCATTCGTTGTGACTCCACGCTCGGTGCCGCGTTTCTCGACAAACACGCCGACGACCTCCGCGCGGTGAATCCGTCGGTGGAGGTGCTGCACTACGAGGGGTCGGACCATTTCCCGCTGCGCACGTACGCGTTTGCGCCACGATTCAGAGATGACCTCAACGCGTTCCTGCGAGCGTGATTCGCCGTCGGATCCGCTGCAGGGTTATCGCTCGATACTCGCCATGATGGCATCGGCACGCGGGTCACGGCGCAGCGCGGGTCACGGCGCAGCGCGTCGTAGCGCGCCGACCGGTTGTACATCTGCAACCACGCGTCCGGCTGCTGCACGGCACGCTCGATCATCGTGACCGCAGCCGCATGATCGTCAAGGAGAGCGATTCGCGCGCGTTGTTTCATCACCCGAGCGGACCGCCGTACACCGCCGCCAACACCTCGGGATACCGTGGATGCGCTTGCAGCGGCTCGATGTCCGGCCAGCGCAGCCACATCGGGCCAATGGCGTCGTAAAGTTGCGCGGAGCGAATGGCGTGATCGATGGCTTCGTTCAGGCGTCCCAGGTATATGGCGGACGTCGCGAGGGAGAACGACGATACCAGCGATGTCACCGCGCGGGCCGTAAGCTCTGCGTGTATCGCCTCGGCTTTTACGCGATCACCGTGCTGCATGTAGAGCCCCGTCAGCGCCTGCAGCAGCCACGGGTGGCGGCCGAATCGATCCATGGCCGCGATCGCACTCGCGAGGCCGTCCTCCGTGTGTCGGGCCCACGTTTGACACCACACCAGCGCGAAGCTCGGGCCGAATGCGGCAGGATCACGCGCGATGGCTTTCGTGGCTTCGATGATGCCCTCCTCCACCTGACCAAACAGCGAGATGCAAACGGCGAATACCGTCGAACAGATCGGATTGAGCGGATCGTCGGCCAGCGCCCGTCGTACCTCCCGCTCGCCACGCGCATCGTCTGCACCGAGTCCCGCGACGCCCAGCGCCCATCCGCCAAACAGCCCGCGAATCTCGGACAGCCGGGGATTGAGTTCCAACGCTCGCTCAAAGCGCGCGATGGTATGCTGGCGATCGCGCACGTTCTCCATGACCGAGTACGTCGCGAGGTGACCGATCGCCTCGGCGTTATGGGGATCAATCTCGAGCGCCCGCGAGAGCATGGCCTTCCCTCTCGGATGGCACTCGGCGGTGGTGGCGAATCCGTACTGCGATTTCACCCGATACGCATGCCCCAGACAGGCGTACGCGGCAGCCGAGTTGGGCGTCAACGCAATCGCGCGCTCGAAGCAGGCAATCGCCTCGAGAATCGGCCGCCCACGTTGGGCGACGAGCCCACGCCCACGCACGACCAGCTCATACGCGTCCACCTCGTCGGTTGTGGCCTTGACCGGTACGGCGGCGATGGGTGCGAAGGTCAGCTGCAGTTTATCAGCAATAGCGCTGGCGATCTCGTCCTGCACGACGAACACGTCGACCACATCGCGATCGTAACGCTCCGACCAGAGTTGATATCCGTCGGCGACGGCCATGAGCTGCGTGGTGATGCGCATGCGATTGCCGGCGCGGCGTACACTGCCTTGCAGCACCGTCGCGACGTGGAGTTGCTCGCCGACGACACGCAGTTCCGGCTGTTTGCCCTTGAACGAGAACGCCGACATACGGGCGGCGACCTGCAGACCATCGACGCGCGACAGCGCATTGATGATGTCTTCCGCGATCCCGTCACCAAAGTATTCGTTCTGCTTGTCGTCGCTCAAGTTCACGAACGGCAGCACGGCAATCGACTGCGCCGGTGCAGCGATCGGCGCGGCGACGGGCATTGAGTCGAGTGCGGTCAGCAGCGCCTGCCACTCCGCCGCTGAGCCGGGCCGATCCATCGGTGTCCGATTGAGCGCCCGTTGCAAGGCGCGCGCAACCGGTCTCGGCACCCCCTCACGCAACGCGGTGATATCAGCGGGCGTTTGGACGAATCGCTTGGCGATGACGGCCTGCACGGTGGGCCCTGTGAACGGCGGCTCACCCACCAGCATTTCGTACAACACGCAGCCCAATGAATACAGGTCGCTACGTCCGTCCATGGCTTCGCCAACCGCCTGCTCAGGACTCATGTACGCTGGCGTGCCGATGCTGGTGCCGGCTTGCGTGAGTGTGTCGGCGCCGGAATCACTCACGGCCTTCCCGATGCCGAAGTCGGCCACGAGTGCGTGGCCGTCCTGCAGCATGATGTTCTCCGGTTTGATGTCGCGATGGATGACGTCGTGACGGTGCGCGTGATCGAGTGCACCAGCGACCTCGTGCGCAATACGTACCGCGTCCGCGATGGGCAACTGGCCCTCGGCGTCGAGACGATCACGCAGCGACTGTCCGTGCACCACCGGCATCACGTAGTACAGCGCGCCGTCAGATTCGCCGGAGTCGAACAGCGGCAGGATATGCGGGTGACTCAGCTTCGCGGCGAGTTGTATTTCGCGCAGAAACCGCTCGCGACCGAGTGAGGCAGAGACATCTTGACGCAGCAGCTTGATGGCCACGTCGCGATCGTGCTTGAGGTCGCGCGCGAGATACACCGTGGCCATCCCGCCCGCGCCGAGTACACGCTCGATGCGGTAGCGGTCGGCCAATGTCGGCGCGAGGTGTTCGGGAGAGATCGTCACCGCATGCAAGATGGAGTGTCGGACGCGCGGCGTCGAGGCCGCACGTCATCGCCGAAGCGGTGGCCCGACTCAAGCAGCGACGCGGTGCGCCGGACGAGTCTAACCCGGCGACTTTGACTAACGGCTTGCCGACCCTTACAATCACAAAACGCTTCGCCTTTGACTGCCTGATCGACATAGGCCGGGGCCCTCTGTAACTTTCGCAGTCGTCGTTCGCTATCCCTCTCCCGCCCATGAGGTCTCCCGTGAGTGTTCTGTCTCGTCGTGACTGGCTGCGCAACACCGGACTCGGCATCGGCGCGAGTGTGGCGCTCCCCGGACTCCTGCCGGCCTCGGAGATGGCGCGGGTGCTGGGCGGCGGTGTGGCCTACGCAGACATGCTCGCACACTTGGAGCGCGACGTCACCACCGCGCGTCGCGCAGCAGGGCCCGTTCGCCTGATGTACAACGAGAACCCCTTCGGCATGTCACCGAAGGCGAAAGACGCGTTGATGGGGAGCTGGATGCAACACGCCTGGTACGTGCCTCCCATTCATGACGAGGTGCGACACACCTTTGCGAAGCACGTTGGCGTACCTGCCGATCACGTGCTCGTGACTCAGGGGTCCAGCGAAGTGCTCAGCGTGCTGGCGTTGGCGTACAACATGGCAGGCGGTGAGATCGTCGCACCGTGGCCCACGTTCGAGGATCTTCCGCGTTGGGGCGACACGCTCAACGCCACGGTCCATCGCGTGCCGCTCAACCAGTATCTCGATCACGATCTGTACATGATGGACGCCAAGATCGGCAGCGGCACCAAGCTGGTGTTCGTCTGCAACCCAAATAATCCGACCTCCAATCTCACCGAAGACACATCACTGCGTGACTTTGTGTCGAGCGCCGCCAAGCGCACGACGGTAGTGGTCGACGAAGCGTACATCGACTTCGTGGATCGGCCCGGTCACCGGTCGATGATTGACCTTGTGCTCAAGGGCGAGTCGGTCGTGGTCTCACGAACGGCCAGCAAGATTCACGGACTGGCCGGATTGCGCTGTGGCTTCGCCATCGCGCGCCCCGACATCATCAAGCGGCTGCAGCAGTATGTGAGCGGTGATCCCAACGTGTTTGGACAGCTGGCGGCGAACGCGTCGCTGCTCGACGTGGAGTATCAGTCGTTCATCAAGCAAAAGAATCGCGAAGGGCGGACCATGCTGCTCAATACGCTGGCCACGCTGGGCCGCAAGGTGGCGCCGTCGCAGACCAACTTCGTGTTTTTCCATACAGGCAAGGCGATTCAGCCGGTGCAGCAGTACTTCCTGGCCAAAGGCTTTGTGGTGGGCCGAGCGTTTCCACCGTTCAACGACTGGTGCCGCGTGAGCGTCGGGACGCCTGACGAGATGAAGCAGTTCTGCGCTGTGCTACCGGGGTTGTTCGCTTAGAGCCAGTAGTGATGAAGGTTCCCAGGCCGCCCGATGGATGCGCACTGCTGGGCGAAGTAGGTGTCCGGAGTTGTCCGGAGTTGTCCGGAGTTGTCCGGAGTTGTCCGGAGTTGTCCGGAGTTGTTAATTTGGAAGAGGTTCGCCTCCCCACTGCCTCAACTCCTCACCGAG
>JANLVM010000264.1:0-2815 GCA_031364015.1 Gemmatimonadaceae bacterium | reverse complement strand
GAAGCTTTTTGCCATCTGGATATCGATGGCGACCCAAGGAGCCCGACGGGACCATCGAAACGCTGGGCAGCGGGCCGTCAGCGTACCTGGAGCTGGGCTTGGCGCTCGACGACTTTGACGTGGTGTTCGGATTCCCGTGGGGCGGCGAGGACGCCATGATGCTCAACCTCATGAGGATGTACGGGCGACCCAGTGCGCTGTTGCTGCTGTACGGGGTAACGGACGGAGTGACGGCCTATCGTGGCGGTCGCAAAGTGCCTTTGACCTCTGCAGGCTGACGTTTCAGTAGCGCAGCGAAAGGCAGCTCAGACCGCCGTCCATTTTGGCGTACTCGCTCATGTCGAGCACTTCAAGCGCATAGCCGAGGGCACGCAGCATCGCGTGTGTCTGTGGATAACCAGCCGCGACAAACACGACATCGTTCACCTGCACGCAATTCGCAGCGTACTCCTCACCATCGGGTACACGTAGCACCTCGTAGTCACGAAACGCTGGGTGCGACGCCAACGCACTAATGGCGACCAGTCGTCGTTCGTCGATGGCGACCACGCCGCTTTTCAGATGCAGGATGCCGGGCGTATCGCGAATGTCCACCGTGACGGCGCTCACGCCGAAGGTACCGAGCCACTCCGTAAGTTGACAGGCGCCGTCGTGATTGGTGCGCTGCGATATGCCAATGAACACATGAGCACCAGCCTCGCAAACATCACCTGCGTCAAGCGTGCCGGGTGCCACGATTGCCGGCGCGTGTGGGAAATCGCGAGCCATCGCCTGGCGCATTGCGTCAACTTCACCGGCGCGACTTACCGCGCCTGGACGGGTGAAGATGGCGCCCTGCCCTGGCCTGATGAGTGCGGTGTCTTCAACGAATGTGGAGTCGGGATAGTGCGAGTCGGCAGGTAGCGCGACAATGGCACAGCCGTGATGTACCAGCGCTGCGCAGTATGCGGCGTGCTGTTCCAGGGCCACGTCGACATTCGGTACTCCGATATCGACCGTGGTGAGCCCGTCTGCAAAATTGCGGGCGGGCGGGCGAACGATGGCGCGAGTGAAGCGAGCGAACATGGCGACGGCCTCGGGCGAGAAGTGCTGCTCGCCGGAGTATGGCGCTTCGCGGGTCTTGGCGGAATACTAGTGAATGACTGAGACCCTCAAACGCACCTTGGGTAGCCGCGATCTGACGTTGCTGGTGGTTGGCAATGTGATTGGTTCCGGCATCTTCCTGGTGCCGGCATCGGTGCTGTTGCAGAGCGGCGAATCGGTGCCGATCGCGATAAGCGTGTGGTTGGTTGGCGGGCTCCTGTCGCTCATGGGCGCGCTGTCGTATGCGGAGCTGGGGAGCATGGACCCTGGTGTCGGCGGATTGTACGCGTACATTCGCGATGCGTTCGGACCGTTCCCTGCGTTTCTCTATGGGTGGACCCTGTTCTTCGTCATCGGGGCGGGAACGGTCGCCACCTTGGCGGTGGCCGCCGCCGACTACATGACGCAGTTCACGCCCATGTCGTCGACGCAGAAGAGTATCATCGCCGTCACGTTGATCGTGGTGATGGCCGTGATCAACGTGCGAGGGACCAAGGGGAGTGCGTCGGTGCAGAATCTCGCGACCGCCATCAAGGTGATTGCTATTCTCGCGATGAGTGCGGTGCTCTTTGTGCTCGGTGAAGGCTCGACGCTGCCCGCGGTCGTGCGCACGGTGGCTCCGGCGTCTATGTCTGGTATCGGGCTGTCCATTATCTCCGTGCTGTGGGCGTATGAAGGCTGGCAGTACGTCACGTTTGTGGCGGGAGAGGCAAAGGATCCACAGCGAACGATTCCTCGCGCCCTCATTGTTGGCACGCTCATCCTGATTGCCGTGTACCTCGTCGCGAATTTCGCCTACGTCGCGGCACTGGGTACCGCGCGCATGGCGGTGTCCGATCGCGTCGCGGGTGAAGCTGTGGCGCAGGTACTGGGTCCGACTGCTGGCAAGGCAATCGCGCTGGCGATCATCATCTCGATGTACAGCGCGGCGCATGCGACCGTCATTACCGCACCACGCGTGTATTTCTCGATGGCGCGTGACGGTTTGTTCTTTCAGAAGCTCGCTGAAATCCACCCCCGTTATGGCACGCCGGCCATCGCCGTAATCGCCAGTTGCGCGTGGGCAGCCGTGTTGGCGATGACCGGGACGTTTCAGCAGTTGTTGACGTACGTCGTGTTTATCGGTTGGATTTTCTACGCGCTGGGTGCGGCAGCGGTGATTGCGTTGCGCATCAAACGTCCCGATGCGGTACGACCGTTTCGCGTGCCGGGCTATCCCGTCACCCCGGCTCTCTTCGTGGTGGCAGCGGCCGTGATTGTGGGTAACACCGTGATTTCGCAACCGCGTCAGGCCGCGATCGGCATTGGTGTGGTGTTGCTGGGCGCGCCGGCGTACATGATGTGGCGGAAGAAACGGGCGGGGTGAAAGCTCACGATCTTTTGACAGTGCTGCCGTCAAACCGGAAGCCAACCACCTTTCTCCCCGATGCGCGCCATGCAGATTCGAAGTGCCATTGCAGCGCTGTGCCTGCTCCTCGCTGGGCGAGCGGTCTCCGCGCAGGTTGTTCGCGTCGGAGACCTCAACACCGGGCAGATTCGCCAACTCAATCGCGACAAGACGGTCGTGTTCCTTCAGGGCGGTATGCTCGAAGAGCACGGCCCATACCTCCCGGCATTCACCGACGGCATTCTCAGCGATCGCCTGACGATCGAGGTCGCGCGGGGTGTTGTCGCCCAAAAGCCTGGCTGGACCGCGCTGCTCTTTCCACCGGTCTCGGTGGGTGCAAGCGGC
>JANLVM010000258.1:0-1572 GCA_031364015.1 Gemmatimonadaceae bacterium | reverse complement strand
TGGTGAGACATCGGGGCTTGGTCGGAGGCCTATGGTCGTGTACGTCGCGATGAAGGCGACTCTGGCGACTCAATAAGCAGGGACCGTACCAGCGGCGAACCTACAATTCAAAAAATCGTAAGAACAATAATGACAACGCTTTACACCAAGACTCTCGTTGAGCCGTCTCAACGGATGATTCGCCTTCCCGGAAAAATGTGCCGACCGTCACCAGGGATGAAATTGCCGGAAGTCTTTGCCGCCTACGCCTAGCCGTGGGCGTGAGCCGACGCACGGACTACGCGACGGTGAACCCCATCGCGATCGCGTTCGAGTGCACGCGCCGATCGCGCGTGAGCACGGTAACTCGGGGCGTGGGTTCGCCAAGGGCTTCGATGGTGGCCAGATGAATTCCGTCGAGGGTGCGGACAGGCTCGATCGGGAAGGCGTAGCCGGTGCGTTCGAGGATTCCGGAGGTGACGGCGACGACAGTGCAACGAGCGGCAAAGGTCGCCAGCGCCTTCTTGAGGCCTGGGGATTGCACGCCTGCAAGGCGTCCGGAGCTCTCGGCGCGGACAATTGCCCGTTGGCATTCGGCAAACGTGAGTTCCGAGGTCACCAGCGTGAACGCACCGCGAAGAACCTCGAGCGCGTCGGCGTCGTGCTCGAGCAGGGCCGCCAGCAGCGCGCTCGATTCGACATAGCAGATGTTCGACCCATAGGCCGGTGAGGAGTCAGCGACGCGCGAGCGCGGTGATCGGCTCGACGACGCTCGTTTACCGGGCTGCCGACTCGTCACGGTCTTCATCAATCAGCGCGCGTGCCAAGCCCGACCGCACACCGTCTGCCGCCGTCGGCCAGTCGGCCATCGGGTCACCGTCGACCGACGGCAGTCGGATCGCCCCGGCTTGGGCCAGCGCCGCGAATGGCATGAGCTGCCCTTGGAGCTCGTCGTCAGCCTGCCGTAGCTCGGCAACGACTCGCCCGTGATCTGTTACGAACACCTGCTCGCCGGTCTGGACGAGTCTGAGAAAATGGCTGAATCGATTCTTAAGGTCGCGCACGCCGACGGCAATCATTCTTGAGAATGTAGCCACTGTAGCCATATTAATCAAGTCTGCGCGCTCCAACGATCCGAACGCCCGAGCCGCGCGAAAAGCCTCCCTTCGACGCCGCAGCGAGCGCCACGCAACCCGCGCGCATCACAGCTCCAAGCCCTCGCTCAAGAGGATGTTCTCGGGCTTGATATCGCGATGCACGACGCCCGCGCGATGCGCATAGTCGAGCGCTCGAGCTCTTCGACCTGACAGCCAACGATCCGCGATGGCGCGGCCACCGGCGGCGCGAGGTGCTGCGCGCGCGCGAGCAGTTCTGCCGCGTGTTCTTCGACGACGGGGTGGAAGCCGGGCTCGCCGACTATCTGAGCAAATACTTCCTCCAATTTGCGGTCGCGCGCCTAGCGGTTGTCGGGCGAGAAATCGCCGCCGTCCACGAACGGCATCTCATGGCGTCGCGACGACCGACGTTGTTATGTGACATGGAATATCGTCTACGAGTTCCTGCGCGTTAGCACGCACCACAAGGTGTTTGGAC
>JANLVM010000255.1:0-2169 GCA_031364015.1 Gemmatimonadaceae bacterium | reverse complement strand
CTGCCCAGGACTTTGCCGCTGCACCGCCCGTCCACAGTTGGGGCAATGCGGTGTCCCGGCACGAGCGTACAGCAGGCGCAGGTAGTCGTAAATCTCGGTGACGGTACCCACCGTTGAACGTGGATTGTGACCAGCCGATTTCTGCTCAATGGAAATCGCCGGAGACAACCCTTCAATGGTGTCGACGTCGGGCTTCTCCATCAGTCCGAGGAACTGTCGCGCGTACGCCGAAAGCGATTCGACGTAACGACGCTGCCCCTCGGCGTAGATCGTGTCGAACGCGAGCGACGATTTCCCCGATCCTGAGAGTCCCGTCACAACGGTCAGCTTATCGCGCGGAATCGTCACGCTGATGTTGCGGAGATTGTGCTCGCGGGCACCACGCACAATGAGTGCGTCGGCGCGAGGAACCGATCGCACGTCCGATGGCGTGTTCGATTGCAGGATGGCCGCGGGTTCGTCCGCCGATGGCGTTTTGGCGGCAGGCGCCTTTCTTGGCATAGGCTTGCAAGCTGCGAAGTGCGGCGGATGGAAACAACCCCGCGTCTCACCGTTTCGGTGGAAGTCCGTGTTGTTTCGATCCCGGCCCATTGGTGGCCCAAGGCGTGAGATCCGACCGCCGTCGATCGTCAGCCTTTCATGATTGAAATCTCGGCCCTCTCCAAGCGCTACGGCAAGTTCACCGCCGTGCGCTCGCTCGACCTGGTCGTCCCCGGTGGCGAACTGTTCGGTTTTCTGGGACCCAATGGCGCGGGGAAGACGACCACCATGCGGATGATCGCGGGGATTCTGCAACCCACCGCGGGTGTCGTGCGCATAGCCGGTCACGACTTACGCACCGATCCACTGCGCGCCAAACGCGCACTGGGCTTCATTCCGGATCGCCCGTTTATCTACGAAAAACTTACCGGCATGGAGTTCTTGCGATTCACCGCGGGACTGTACGGTGAGCAAGGCGCCGACGTCGACAAGCGCGGTCACGAACTGTTGGCCTTGTTCGATCTGGAGACGTGGCGTGACGAGTTGGTGGAAAGCTACAGTCACGGCATGCGACAGAAGCTCATCATCGCCAGTGCGTTCGTGCATCGTCCAGCGGTCATCGTGGTTGACGAACCGATGGTGGGACTCGATCCCAAATCGGCCAAGATCCTCAAGGATCTCTTTCGCGAGTACACTCGGCGCGGTCATACGGTCATGATGTCCACGCATACGTTGGAAATCGCTGAAGATATGTGCGATCGTATTGGCATCATGCAGCGCGGTGAGTTGGTGGCGTGTGGCACCATGGACGATTTGCGCGGAGCGACCGGATCCGACGACGCATTGGAGGACATCTTCCTTCGATTAACGGGCAACGAGATGGCGCGCGGTTTGCTCGAGGTGCTCGATGCCTGAGGCGACCGTCGCGCCGCCGGTGCCCGCCCTCGCGCACCCGCCGGGCGCGTTGTGGCTGCTACTCCCCAAGTGGCAGATGGCGCGGCATCGCATGGCGAGACACAAGCGCGGCGACCTGCGACGCATGCTTGCCATTCTGGTGCTGGGCGGTGGGTTTTGGCTGGCAAGTTTTCTGATCGCCTACCGGTTGGTCCGCTACTTTCGCAGTGCGGAGGACATCGGCACCCTGCTCGCGGGCAAGCTGTTGTCCATGATCCTGCTGTCGTTTGGCAGCATCCTGCTGTTGTCGAACACTATTGCGGCGCTCTCGAACTTTTTTCTGGCGCGCGATCTTGATCAACTCGCGGCGGCGCCCGTGTCGCCGTGGGCGTTGTATCGCGCTCGACTGGCCGAAACCGCGATGCATTCGAGCTGGATGGTGGCGCTGCTGCTGGTGCCGATCATTGCCGCGTATGGTGCGGCATTCGAAGCCGGGTGGGGATTCGCCGGCGTCGCCATCATGGCGGGCATTCCGTTTCTGATCTTTCCGGCGGCGGCCGGATCGGCGTTGACGCTGTTGCTGGTCAACGTCTTTCCCGCGCGCCGCACGCGCGATTTGTTGAGTGTGATTACCGCGTTGGCGATCGCGGGACTGGTGATCTTGTTTCGTGCGGCGCGTCCCGAGCAGCTCGCGCGCCCCGAGGGCTTTCAGAACTTCATGCAGTTCGTGGCCGCGCTTGACACGCCGTCGTCGCCGTGGTTACCCAGCGAGTGGTTGAGTGAAGCGCTTATGCG
>JANLVM010000215.1:0-8189 GCA_031364015.1 Gemmatimonadaceae bacterium | reverse complement strand
GATCGGATGGCCAGGCAGCACGACCGATCCCGTAGCTGGATCGTGGCCGAAGCCATCCGACGCTACGCGGCGTCGGAGGAGCAGTGCAGCGCGAGGGACGACCTCGGGAGCTCGCGGCGCGCGCAGTTGCGACGTGATTTGTCATTGACGCCCGAGGAGCGGGTGCGGGAAGCGGAGGAGACGCAGCGCCTGTCGGAGCGGATGACAGACCCGCACATGTTTGCCACGTACGACGAGTTCTTAGAATGGCGGCGAGCGGGTGGCGCGTTCGGATGACGCCGCCAACGAGTCGGGTCGCGCTCGTCTGTCGCCTGCTGAATGCGGAAGAGGCGCGCTATCTGGTGGTCGGGGCGACCGCGATGCAGCTCTGGGGGACCACGCGTGCGACGCGCGACATCGACATTCTGATTGAGCCCACCATCGCCAACGCCGAGCGCGTGTTGCGGGCGTTGGGACGTCTCCCGTTTGGCGTGGCGGCCGAACACACGCCGGCCGACGTCGTGGCGCGCGTCGTGACCATGATCGGCGATACGCCAAACGTCGACATCCTGACGCGAGCGTGGAACCTCCGGTGGCCAGACGCGGAGCGTGATATCGCCGTGTTCTCGGTGGACGGTGTTCCGGTGCCTACTGTCTCAATCGCGAGCCTGATTGCATCAAAGCGCACCGGTCGCCTGCAGGATATCGCCGACGTTCAAGTGCTCGAGGAACTGCAGCGTCTGCGCGCGCAGGCATAGACCGAGCACGGCGCGTCGTTCGACAGGCGCGAGTCGATCGAAAGTGACAGTCATCGCGCGCTACTTCTTCTGCGACACGTCGCGGCGAAACTGCGCAAGCCAATGCTGCAGCACCACAATCCGCGCGCGCGCCGCGACCACCGGCTCCGTGAAGACAATACGGCCGGTTGCCCGGTCCACATCCCATGCGTTCCCCATCGTCGTTCGCTTGATCAGCGTCTCCGTCGCGCCCACCGTAAACGAGGGCCCCGGCGTCACCTGCACGGCGCGAATGGCAGTGTTGTCGGTACTCTGATAGAGAATGGTGCGGCCGTCAGCGAGCCATCGCGCGCGGTGTCCACCGCCCGATGACACCTTCCACTGCCCGCCGCCGTCGGCGATCGGGAAGCGTCGCACATGAATCTCGGGCGAGCCCGACTCGAGCGACGTGAACGCGGCCCATTGGCCATCGGGCGAGACCGTGGCGTCGGACTCGCCCCACTCCGCCTGCAGATAGGGCCGCGCCGGCGCTCTCGTACTGGGATTCACAATCTTCGCGTTTCCTCCACCGATTCTCCCACCGAGAGTTCGCGGCACAAAGTTATTGGAAAACACCAGCATGGTATCCGAGGGCCACGACGTCGCGTGCTGATCGCTCGGTATGCGCAGCACGGCGACTGGCGGTGTGCTGCGGTCCACCGGTTGCACGAAGATGTCCTCGGCGTCGGTGCTCGACCCTTCGGCGGTGAACGCGAGTCGCGTGCCGTCTGGTGACCAGATCGGCGAGTGCCCGCCACCTTGCTGCGTAAAACGCGAGAGCGTGCCGAGCGAGAAATTGTAGATCGTGGTGTGTCGATTCGTGCCGCGAGCAGCGCCGACGGTCATCGCGAGCAAGCGACCATCCGGCGAGAAGCGCGCATAGCTGAGCACTTTGGGTGGCAACGGCAGCGTATCGATTTTGCTGTTCGGCTGCCGTATCACGATGCGGTACTCCGCTTCTATTCCTGCACGATAGACCAGCATGCCACTTCTGGTCACCACGAATGGCGCGACGCTACCGTTGGGCTGCATGTCGAGCAACACCGGCGACGGCGTGCCCGTGACGACATGACGTTTCTGATCGAAGCGTACTGTGTAGATCCCACCGGCTGGTGACCCATAGATGAGGTGACCCGTGGCCAGCAGCTGCGCTTCAACAGACCCCTCGATCACGGTAAACGCCGAGTCGATAGCCAGGTCGTAATACATCAACGTCGCGCTGCGCCGACTGTCGACGTACAACACCCCACGACCGTCGGGCGTAAGGCGCGGGTTTTGGGCCGCCGTGGCCTTGGTCAGCACGCGCGCGGTTCCGCCTGCTGGGAGCAAGGCAATGACCGAGTTCGCCTCAAAGACAATGCTGCCGTCCTCACCCCAGCTCACGCGCCCAGCAAGGATAGAGTCGTGGGGGATGACCGCGATCGGCGCTCCGCCAGCCACGGGAATTTTTCGCAAGCGTCCGTGTGTCTGGTACACGATCCACTCGCCGTCGGGCGAGAACGAAGGAGACTCCCCACTCTCCGTGCCGACCAGGAGTCGATACTCGCGTTGGCCCGCATCGCGGAATACGATGCCTTCAGCCGTCGCGAAGGCGAATCGCGCGCCGTCGCCCGACACCGCAAACCGACTCAAGTCCGGACTGGCATTGGGCGCGTCGAGCATCAGTTGCACCACCGGTTCCGGCGTGGCGGATCGCTCTCGTTGCCATGTCCATCCGGCAAACACGACACTGACGAGAGCGACGGCGCAGGCGCCAAGCATCGTGTACCGCGCCGCACGTGAGATCGTACCTGTCGCCGTGGCGTGGGCAGTCAATGCGCTGGTCGTGAGTCCGCTGCGTGCATCCTGTAGCGCGTCGGCGAACGCCTTGGCACTCTCACAGCGATCGGCCGGAAGCTTCTCAAGTGCCGCATGCACGGCAGCCGCGACGTTTACCGGAACGGACTTCCGCAGCGTGGTAATGAGCGCGGGGTCGCTGCTCATGACCTTGGCCACAATCGCCTGCACGGTGGGTCCGGTGAACGGCGGTTCACCGACGAGCATTTCGTACGTTACCGCACCCAAAGCGTACACATCACTCCGCGCATCGATGGATCGCTCACCCATTGCTTGCTCGGGACTCATGTACTGCGGCGTGCCGAGCGACAGTCCGGTCTGAGTCATGCGCGCGCCGCCGGCCTGTTGAACGGCCAGCGCGATCCCGAAGTCAGCCACCAGTGCCGAGCCGTCGTGCAGAAGAATGTTCTCGGGCTTAATGTCGCGGTGGATCACGCCCTGCCGGTGCGCGTAGTCCAACGCGCTCGCGACCTCGCGCGCAATGCGCACCGCGTCAGCAATCGGCAACTGTCGCTCGCGTTCCAACCGTGCCCGCAACGTCTCCCCGGTGACGAGCGGCATCACGTAGTACAACAGCCCCGTCGTCTCCCGTCTCTCGTCTCCCGTCTCCCGTCTTTCTGCTCCTGTATCTCCCGAATCCAGCAGCGGCAGAATGTGCGGATGCTGCAAGCGGGCCGTGGTGCGTATCTCGCTTAAGAACCGCTCGCCACCCAACGCCGCGCCGAGATCAGGGTGCAGCACCTTGATGGCCACATCGCGATCATGCTTGATGTCGTGCGCGAGATACACCGTCGCCATGCCACCCGCGCCGAGCTCGCGCTCGAGCCGATACCGATCCGACAGGGCCGCTGTTAGCGTTGAGAGCACGTGGTTCATGTCGTGACGGGCAGGTGGTGCCACTCCGATTGATCAATCGCGTGCCACGGAATGATCTCGGTGTCGCCGCGTGTCTGTGGCATCGTTGCTCCGTATATCACACGAGTGGTGACGGTCAGTTCGGCATCGCGCTGACGCAGGCCGAGCTGGAAAATGATGAGACCAATTCAACACAATGTCAATGCGATTGCCACTTTCACGAATGTGCGTGTAAACCGTGTACTGGCAGAACTTTCTCTCACACGCGTGCATGAAACCAGAGAACAAAACCATGCTAGCTGACCAGTTCAGCCACGTGCGCCAGTCCCACCACGCGCACATCAAGACCGCCAATCCGCCGTCGACTCGCTCGCTTCACGTCGGCCGCAACCAGCACGTTCTCGCCGTGAGGATAGCTGCGCCGAAACGCGAGCATTCCCGTGGGCTCGAAGGCATCCTGCGACCACTTGCACTCGATGGCCATCGGCGCAGCGCGGCGCGGCGCGAACACGAAATCCACTTCGTGTCCGGTCTTCGTGCGCCAATACTGCAGGTCGCGCCGCTGGCGCGCGGCGTACAATTCGTTCAATACGAGATGCTCCCAGAGCGGCCCGTAGTCGTCACGACGCAATGGCGACCAGCCGCGATGGCAGGCCACAAATCCTGTGTCGAAACCATACACGCGTGGCGCAGCCACGATCTCGGCCGACGGACTCGACGCGAACGGCCGCACCACGTGCATGACAAACGTGGCCTCGAGCACGTCGAGGTAGTTCATCACGGTCTGGCGGCTCACTTCGCACGCGCGTGCGAAACGGGTCGCTTCGAAGATGCCCCCGCTATCGACGAGCAGCATTTCGAACAGTCGAGCGAACGGGCCGCGCTTTTCAAGACGAAATAGCTCTTGCACATCCTTCGCCCAGTACGCGTCGAGCCACTCCTGATAGTCTCGCTCCGGCGACGTCTTGGCGAGGAAGAACGGCGGCAATCCGCCACGCGCCATCCGGTGTTCGACGCTGGGTTGTCCGAACGCGACCATGTCGGCCTGCGTCATGGGCGTGAGCCACACTTCCGATTTGCGACCGGCCAACGTGTCGCGGAACTTGGCGCGAGCACTCAGGCTGGACGAACCGGTGGCGAGGATGCGGATATCCGGGTGATGGTCGGCCGCGATCTTGAGCAGCTCGGACGGATCGTCGAGGCGATGAATCTCGTCGAGCACGATGCGGCGTCCCGCGTGCGCGTCGAGGAACGCCTCCGGGTCGCGCAGCTCGCGCCGCACGCTGGGCAGTTCGCAGTCGTAGTAGTCCGTGTCCGCGAGGGCGCGGGCGAGCACGGTCTTGCCGGCCCGACGGACCCCCTGCAGCCAGCAGATGGGGCGGCGGTCCCACGCGGCGTGGATCCGGTCGAGCCAGGCGCGACGAGCATGCATGCCGATAGTTTAGCGTTTAGTAATACCGAACGCAATAATATCGACATGGGATTGGCCGCCTGGCGGCACCGGCCTCGGACGGTCGATCGCCCGCAAAATCGCCCAGGACGCATCACGCGCCGCGCGGGTATTTCTCGCTGAGCTTTCGCACGGTGTTGAGGTTCCGCATCGTCACATCGAGTTTCATGGCCTTCTCCACCGCCGGCCATTTCACCAGCGAATCGGTCGTCTTGCCGCGACAGAGCCAGTACATCTCCCGCGTGCCGACGCCAAACGTATCGAAGGCCGTCGCCAGACCCTCAAGGTGCCTGGTGAGCGCAGCGTCCGGTGCGCGACGCAGCAACCCGACGTGCACCGTGTGACCCGCTTCGGCGACATCGGCCGCCGGAAATGGCACGCGCTGTGCAATCGACAACAGTTCGTCTGGCGTACGGAGAAACGTCGCCACCGCATAGCCCAATGCCGCTCGCAGTTGCGCCTCGATGCGCTGCTCCAGCACGTCCGCACTCGCACTCCCGGTAACATCGAAGATGACGTTGCCGCTGGCGATGAACGTCTCCACGTCCGTGAACTTGAGCGCCACGAATAACTCGCGCAGATCACTCATACTGACGCGATGCCCACCCACATTCATGCCGCGCAGGAACGCCAGGTAGCGAGTGCCCCTCGTGCGTGTCATCGCGCGCGCGCGCGGGTTGCGAGCCACTCCCATACCTCGCGCTCGAGCCGATACCGATCCGAAAGGGCCGCTGTTATCGTTGAGAGCACGTGGTTCATGTAGTGACGGGCAGGTGGTGCCATTCCGATTGATCAATCGCGTGCCACGGAATGATTTCGGTTTCGCCGCGTCTCTGTGGCATCGCTCCTCCGTATATCACACGAGTGGTGACAGTCAATTCGGCATCGCGCTGACGCAGGCCCAGTGCCAGCCGATCGACTGATGTCGTGAAATCGCTGGCCACGGTGGCGCCGGACTTCGACTCCGTGAGAATCACCGACCTCGGCGCGCCCGACACAAGGTCGACTTCAAGTCCGGTCGGGTCCCGATAGTGAAACAGGCGTGCCGGCGCGCCGCGATGCGCCGCCTGCTTGAGAATCTCGGCGGCCACCCAACTCTCAAATACCGCGCCGCGCAGTGGATGAGTCCGAAGCTGCTCGGGTTCACGAATCCCCAACAAGTAGCACACCACGCCCGAGTCGATGAAGTGCAGTTTGGCTGATTTCACCACGTGCTTGCGGAAGTTCTGGTGCCAACCCGGTAACCGGAACAGGAGGTAGCTCGCTTCGAGCACCGAGAGCCATGCTTTGGCGGTGTTGTGCGAGATACCACTGTCGGCACCAAGCCGCGACAGATGGGTCTCGCCCGATGTGCTCCCGGCGCAGAGGCTCAAGAAACTGCCGAACGAACGGAGATCACCGATATTGAGCAATTGGCGCACATCGCGTTGCACGTACGTGGCGACGTAATCGGCGAGCCATTGATGCGGTGGGATTTGTCGATCGAAAATGCGCGGATAGGCGCCGGTCCACAATACCTCGAACAGATCGGTCGGCGCGGTGGGAAAGCGCTTGAGTTCTGCCCAGCTGGGCGGATACAACTCCAGGAGGCCCGTGCGACCAGCGAGCGACTGCGTGACCGCGGCGGTCAACCCGAGATTCTGCGAACCGGTGAGAATAAACCGTCCGGGCTCGGGCCGTTCGTCGACCTCAGTCTGCAGATAACTGAACAAATCCGGTGCCCGCTGCACCTCATCGATCACGGCACCGCCGGACAGCGACGCAAGGAAGCCGCGCGGGTCAGCGGTGGCGTACTCGCGCACATCGAGCGGCTCGAGGCTGACGTACGGCAGGTGCGGGAAGGTGGCCCGACAGAGCGTGGTCTTGCCCGACTGCCGAGGTCCGGTGACGCTGACCACGGGATAGTACGCCGCCAGTTCAGCCAGTCGGGGAGCCGCGTCGCGCGTGATCACAGGACAATGATGACACCAATTCAGCGAAATGTCAATGCGATTGCCAATTTCACAAGTATATGTGTAAACGGTTTACTGGCAGAGGTTTATCTCACCACTCACTTCCGAGCTGGCGGATCCTCCGTCCACCACCACTGCGGCGGAAGCGGCTTCGCGCGCGGCCACACCTCGTCAAGCGTATTGCCGTCGTACAAGCGACCGTTCTTCATCACGTAGCGCACCGAGTTGGAGTTGCGGATGTCGATGAGCGGGTTCTTGTCCAGGATCTGGAGGTCCGCCAACTTGCCCACCTCCAGCGAGCCCAGATCTTTGCCGAGCCCGATCGCCTCGGCTCCGTGCAGCGTACCCGCGCGCAGCGTTTCCAGGTTTGTCATCCCGCCCGACTGCATCATCCACAGTTCCCAGTGCACACCCAAGCCTTGCAGTTCGCCGTGTGAGCCAAGGCCAACGCGACCACCGGCCTTCACCATCTTCGCCATCTGTTGAGCATGCCCCTTGAAGATGTACTGGTCATCACGGTTGTACTGAACTGATTTCCATGAGTCCAGTTCGTCGTGCGGCGTGAAACGATGGAGCTTCTTGTCGTCGTCAACGTTGTAGTGCGTAAGCCAATAGTTAAGTCCTATGGGACCACCGTATCCGACGATCAGTGTCGGTGTATAGGTGATGCCGCTCGCCGCCTGCAGCTGAACAACATCTTTGAACAGTGGGAAGATCGGTATCGCGTGCTCGAGCCCCGGATAGCCGTCCTGCATGAGTGTGAGGTTCATCGTGAGGTTCGAGCCACCTTCAGTGGTGGTCGTGAGCCCCAGCTCCTTCGCAGCCATGATGACCCACTGTCGCACCTTGCGATCGCCGGCCAGGTACTGCTTGATCGTTTGCGTGTTGTAATGGTCGGCATAGCGGCGCAGCACATCGCGCGCTTCGTCGAGACTCTTGATGTTGTCAGCGGAGAAAATGCCCGGACCGGTTGAGTAGAGACGCGGCCCGATCAGCGCGCCGGTTTCCATCAGGTCGGTGTAGGTGAGGATATCGGTGGCCGACGTTTGGGGATCGCGCTGCGTGGTCACGCCGTAGGCGAGGTTCGCGAGCAACTGCGTCACCTGATCACGGTGAACGCCCCAGCCGAACCAGTTGTGCGCGTGAATGTCCACGTACCCGGGAATGATCGTCTTTCCGCGCACGTCAATAACGCGCGCGCCGGCCGGCACGCGCACCGAGCCACTCTGGCCAATTGCGACGATGCGGTTGTCAGTCACCACGACGTCACCCTTCTCGATCACGAGGTCGCCCTGCATCGTGACGAGGCGCGCACCTTTGAGCACCACCGTGCCGCGCGGC
>JANLVM010000175.1:0-1789 GCA_031364015.1 Gemmatimonadaceae bacterium | reverse complement strand
CTCGTGAGCGAAACGATCAGCCCTTCACGGCGGCGGCGAACGAGCTCGTGCTCGACCGCTTCCGTGATGAAGCGGCTGCGATTACGTGCGTAGCGGTCGATGCCCTCGACCAGCTGCGCGGGAAGTGTCACGGTCACTCGTTCGGTGGTCGCCATGTTGTCTCCGGTATGCTAAATAGTATGAGCATACCAAGTCTGCGCACGAAGAGCAACATTCCGATAAGACTCCCTTGTTCCACCACCAAATACCAACAGGCTGACACAAACACAAACCCCGCAACGACATATAGGTCGTTACGGGGCTAGCGGATGAGGCGAGATTCGAACTCGCGAGAGCCTTGCGACCCCACACGCTTTCCAGGCGTGCGCCTTAAACCACTCGGCCACCCATCCGGGGAAGCGATCCTGCGACAGCACGGACAGGGTGAGATTCGAACTCACGATACCATTGCTGGTATGCCGGTTTTCGAGACCGGTGCCTTCAACCACTCGGCCACCTATCCTACGGCTCTTTACCGCACCGCATGGCCTGCCGTAGCCCGTGGCAGTCACACGTTCGGATAGAGCCTTAAACCGTAATGGAACGCGGCGGATTGGTCAATATGGCCGATCTCTGGGTTCAGCGGCGCGGCGCGGCGCAGTTCAACGCCACGACGGCTCCTGCTCCCGCTCTCGCGAGAGAATCCGTACGAGGCGGTACCGAAAGCTGGACCCTTCGGCTGCAGGTGGGGGGACGACCTGTCGCTCAAGCAGTACCCGATAGCGGTATCCCGTCTCATGCGTGAAGCCTTCAATTGGATCATAGAAGTTAGTCCACGCGGTATCACCGTCGCGGCGCACCACCAGGCACTTCTGAACCGCTTCGCCAACACAGCGTCGCCGCTGCGCCGCGATATCCATTGTGAGGGGCACCGCGGCTTGTGGAGGGTCGCGCATTGTCACGGGGCAAACTGACCCACTACCGATCTCTGTTCGAACGACCAGCAACACGCGGATCGGGTCACCTATCGGTCGGAGGCACCGGTCGCGGCAAACGAATTGTACGCGCGACAACCCACGAGCCGTTGGCGCGCCGCACCGGCGTGACAATCCCTGATCCACCAAGCGTCTGCTCGCTCCGACGATAAGTGACATTCACCAGCGGATCGTCGGTGAATGTCACGTCGTTGACATAGAAGCCCTGCGCGCCGGCGAACTGCATCACCAGATGCACGTGCGCGGGGGAACGATCGTTGGGATACGGCGCGGGCCGGATCGTGGCGAATGTCACCGAGCCTGATGAATCGGTGCGCGCCCAGCCATGAAGATAGCCGTGCCAGCAGGAGCAACCCGTTTCTCCACCGCGTTTGGGATACAGCCCGCGCGCGTTGGTGTGATAGGCGTACACCACGACACCGCGCAGGGCGATACCATGCGTGTCCTCAATCCGCACACGCAACGTCATGCGTTCACCCGGTTCGTCGGCCGGTGCGAGTGACGCGTGTGCAGTCAAGCCGGCCGGGGCCGGAGGCGGGTGGCAGGCTGGATCGTCGGGGCTGGACTGCGCGCAGGCGACGGACGCCGAGGCGAACAGCAATATCGAAGCGACCAGCGATGCGCGCGGCAGATACGGTCGCGCGCGCCGCGGCGAGATGACACCAGAGATGGCGTTCACGACGACGGCCTCGTCGACGGGACACGCGCACTCGGCACGCGCGCCACCAGATCGAGCTCCAACGAGATCTCATCGTCGACCAAATCGTTGGTGAGCCGAGAGCCGCGAAACGCCACCCCCCACTGCATGCGGTCGA
>JANLVM010000153.1:0-3230 GCA_031364015.1 Gemmatimonadaceae bacterium | reverse complement strand
GATTTCCAACGGTGGAATTGCCGACTTCTACTGCGTGTTTGCGCGCTCGGCGCCCGATACGACCGGCGGCAAAGGTATCAGCGCTTTTTTCGTCCGATCCGACACACCGGGCCTCGTCGTGACCGAGCGCATCACCGTGATATCTCCACATCCACTGGCCACGTTGTCGCTGGACTGCGTCGTGCCGCACGACGCGCTGTTGGGCACCGAGGGGGAAGGCTTTGCACTCGCCATGCGCACCCTCGACATTTTTCGCGTGTCGGTGGCGGCCGCAGCCACCGGCTTCGCGCGCCGCGCGTTGCATGAAGCGCTAAATCACGCCACGACACGCGTGATGTTCGGCGACACACTCGGCGCGCAACCGCTGGCACAGGCCATCCTGGGCGACATGGCCACTGACCTCGACACGGCAGCCCTGTTGACGTATCGCGCCGCGTGGCATCGCGATACCCAGAGCGCGCGAAGCACAGGTGTGGCCGCAATGGCAAAACTGGGCGCGACGGAGTTGGCGCAGACCATCATCGATCGCGCACTCCAGTTACACGGAGGTCGCGGTGTGCGCGTGGGCGAGGTTGTGGAGCGATTGTACCGCGACATTCGCGCATTGCGCATTTACGAGGGGGCAACAGAGGTGCAACGACTGTTGGTTGGCCGGGAGATTCTCAAGGCCCACCGCAACGGCTGAGGCGCATAATGACCATGCTCCTGCACCCCAGCGGCCACATCGACGGATTCGCGCGCGCGCAGTTGCCGCCTGCCGAGCAGTGGCCGGTGATGTTGCTGAATGGCGTGTACGATGCCCCGCCCCGCTTGAACGCCGCCGTGGAATTGCTCGACCGTGCTCTCGCTGAAGGTCACGGTGATCGCGTGGCGCTGGTGACGCCGGACGGTGATGTCGGCTGGGTGGAGACGACCTACGCACAGCTGGCCGCACAGGTTGACGCGATGGCACACGTGTTGGTGCGCGACCTGAAGCTGGTGTCGGGCAACCGCGTGTTACTGCGCGGATTCAATGGTTATTGGATGACAGTGGCCTGGTTGGCGACGGTCAAGGCCGGAATGATCGCGGTCACCACCATGCCGATGCTGCGTTCCGCTGAATTGCGCGTCGTGCTTGAGCGCGCGGCGTGCAATGCGGCTTTGTGCGATGTGCGATTGCTGGACGATCTGGCCAGTGCTGCGGTGGGCGTGTCTGGCCTTCGCGCGCTGCGCACATGGGGCGGCGACGGCGCCGATCGGTTAGAACTCGCTACGGCGCAGCATTCCGATGTGTTTACCGCCTGTCAGACCTCCAGCGATGATGTGGTGCTTATTGCGTTCACGTCGGGAACTACGGGCGTGCCAAAGGGGTGCATGCACTTTCATCGTGACGTAATGGCCATGTGTCAGGGATTTGCCACGCAGGTGCTGAAGAATGGTTCCGGCGACCGCTGTATCGGCACGCCACCAATTGCCTTTACGTTTGGTCTCGGCGGGCTGCTGTGTTTTCCGTTGGCGGCCCGTGGACGCGCCGTGCTCCTTGAGCGCGCCACTCCCGAATCGTTGCTCGACGCCATCGCGGCGACCGGAGCGACCACCAGCTTTACCGCGCCGAGTTTTTACCGACAGATGGCGTTGGCTATTGGCCGACAGCCCGAGCGCTTCGACACCACGTCACTGCGCGCCTGCGTGTCGGCGGGCGACGCACTGCCCGATGCCACGCGAACGCTGTGGCGTGAGGCCACCGGTGTCGAGATGCTGGACGGCATCGGTGCGACGGAACTCATTCACATCTTTGTCGCTGCGGCGGGGGCAGACGTGCGCCGAGGTGCCGTTGGGCGCGCCGTCCCGGGCTACGAAGTCGCCATACTCGACGACCAGCTGCGCCCCGTGCCTGGCGGTGTTGTTGGACGGCTGGCGGTGCGCGGTCCCACGGGCTGTCGCTATCTCGCTGATACACGACAAACAAGCTACGTGCAGCAGGGATGGAACCTCACCGGTGACGCGTGCTCGATGGACGACGACGGATACGTGTTCTTCAAGGCGCGCACTGATGACCTCATCATCTCGTCCGGCTACAACATTGGCGCGCCCGAGGTCGAGGCCGCGCTGTTGCAGCATGAACGCGTTCTGGAGTGCGCTGTGATTGGCGTTCCGGATGACGAGCGCGGACACGCCGTGAAGGCGTTCGTGGTGCTTACGCCCGGCGACGATGCCAGCGACGCCCTTGTGCGCGCGCTGCAGGATCATGTCAAAGCGACCATCGCGCCGTACAAATATCCCCGCCACATTGAGTTCGTGGCCTCACTTCCTAAAACCGAGACCGGTAAGCTGCAACGCTTCCGGTTGAAGGAGACCGCGTGATCCATCGCACGCTGCAACCTGACGGATGGCCACGCCCTCGTGGGTACGCCAACGGAATTTCCGCCCGCGGCCGGCAGGTACACGTAGCCGGACAAATCGGGTGGAACAGCGCCGGGCAATTAGTGAGTACAGAGTTCGTCGCGCAGGCACGTCAGGCGCTTTGCAACATCGTCGATATCCTGGCCTGCGACGGCGCTCGCGCTGAGCATCTGGTGCGTCTTACATGGTACGTGGTCGATCGTGAGGTGTACATCGCCAACGCGAAAGTACTGGGTGACGCGTACCGCGAGGTGATTGGGCTGCACTTCCCCACCATGTCAGCCGTACAGGTGTGTGCCCTGATGGAGCCCGGTGCATTGGTGGAGATTGAAGCCACCGCCGTCGTGCCCGAAACGATGGGCGGCGCCTAACGGCAGCGCCTGACGGCGGGGCGGACAACCTCACGGAGTCGTGGATGGCGATGCTGGTTTGAGCCACAGATCCAGCCACTGGCGTTCGTTCAACATGCGATGCACGATGTTCCACGATCCACCAATCGCATGTGGCTGATCGGCATACTGAATCATGCGCGTGGGTACGCCGTTTTTCTTGAGCGCCACATACATCTGCTGCGCCTCGGAATACGGGACGCGCTGATCGATTTCCCCATTGATGAATAGCGTCGGCGCTTTCGCCCGATCGGCATACGTGAGCGGCGACTGCCGGATCATGATGTCACGCGCCTTCGCATCCCACGGCGCGCCGAAGAACTCTGTTTCCTTGGTGCGCGGGATATCCGCGTTGCCATAGTCACTGACCCAATTCACAATGCCCGCGCCGGGAATCGCGGCCGCGAACCGATCGGGATACTGGGTAATCAGCCAGTTGGTCATGAAGCCGCCGTACGA
>JANLVM010000119.1:0-1728 GCA_031364015.1 Gemmatimonadaceae bacterium | reverse complement strand
GACCCGCTGGCCGCGCTGGGCCGACCGAATGGATACGTGCGTCGTCAGGTTGACGGATGGACGCGCCGATGGCACGCGTCACGCACCGAAGATGTCCCACCCATGGAGCAGGCGGCCAAATGGTTGGACGCGCATCAGCCTCCCGATCGCGGCGCCGCACTCATACACAACGATTTCAAGTTCGACAATCTGGTGCTCCATCGCCCATCGATGGAGCGCGTGGTGGCAATTCTGGATTGGGAGATGGCGACCATTGGGGATCCGCTAATGGACCTTGGCAGCTCGCTGGCGTACTGGGTGGAAGCGGGTGACGCCCCGGTCTTCACCATGTTGGGGCTCGGGGTCACCGCCTTGCCGGGGAGTTTGCGTCGAGCGGAACTCGCCGAGGCCTACGGCACGGCGACCGGACGCGATGTGAGTGACATCGCTTTTTACTATACGTTTGGACTGTTCAAGCTGGCCGTGATCGCACAACAGATTTATGCACGTCATGTGCAAGGGCTTACTGCAGATGCCCGCTTCGCCAAACTGGGAGTCGTCGTCGCAGCGCTGGCTGATGCGGCGGCGCGTGTGACAGAGACTCACGAGATTTGATGGTACGACATCTGCGACGCGAGAGAGTAGGCACTCGAGGCGGTATAGATTTCTGGATTACCCGGAGGCCACTGCTGGCGCCACCGCCCCTCCGCGACCTCGACCCACCACGCATGCTCCGCACCGTCGTCTCCACTGCCGCTATCGTCGCGTCGTTCACCGCAGCAGCCTTCACTGCGGCGGCTGCCGCCACGACCGAGCCGCGCGCAATTGTCCAGACTCCTGTCGCCGCGGTGCCGTTCGACTCGGGGCACGTAGATGTCGGTGATGGCATCCAGCTCTACTACCACATCCTCGGCGGTACACATCGCGATACCATCGTGTTCGTGCACGGCGGGCCGGGGCTGAGCTCTTCCTACCTGCAGAAGGATCTCGATTTTCTGGCGGCGCGGCATACGGTGGTGCTGTACGATCAACGCGGGTCTGGACGTTCCACGCTGGTGAACGATTCGACGAAGATGTCCGTCGCGCTGCACGTCGCCGACCTCGATGCCCTGCTGCGGCGCTTCCGTATCGCGCACGCGAATCTCTACGGACATTCGTGGGGTGCAGGACTCGTCGCCAACTATGTGGCGGCGCATGCGACGACCGTACGCAAGGCGATCCTGGGATCGGCCATCCCGCCGCGGCGCGAGCCATACATGACGCAGTTCGGCACAAACCTGAACGCGTGGATGGACAGCACCACCCGAAAGCATCTGAGCGACCTCTCTCTCGCGCGTCGCAATGCGGCCGACCCGGTTGGAGCGTGTCGTGCGTACTGGAGTGTGTTCATCCGCGGGTATTTTGCGGATACCTCGACGCTTGCCTCGATGAAGAGCGACATCTGCGACGATCCACCAGCGTCACTCGCAAATCGGGTGAACGCGTGGACGCTTGGACCGCTCGGCGCATGGGACTGGCGTACGCTGCTGGCTCACACGAGCGTACCGATTGCCGTCGTGCACGGGTCGGGCGATCCGATCCCGCTGGACGCCGCCAAGGAATGGGCGGCGTCGATTCCTGGCAGTCGGCTGATCGTACTGGAAGGTGCGGGACACTTCCCGGCGGTCGAGCGACCAAAGGCGATGCTCGAGGCGATCGAGTCGTTTTTTTTTGAGTGGAGTGGGGGGGAGCCGCAAACCGCAAGCCGAC
>JANLVM010000104.1:0-2357 GCA_031364015.1 Gemmatimonadaceae bacterium | reverse complement strand
CGGACGCTCCGCGAGCAGGGCGGCGACCGCCTCTTCGATACAGTCGAGCAGGTCCGCGCACTCGCGAAGGTCGCGCGCCGCGAGTCGGCCGATCTCGCCGAACTCGAGCGGACGCTCCGCGCCCTCTCTGTCACCGACGCGCTCGCCGTCGCACGCGGATTCGCCCACTTCCTCGGCCTCGCGAACATCGCCGAGCAGCATCACCGAATCAGGCGGCGGCGCGACTATCAGGCCCTCGCGAGCAACGCGCCGCAGCGTGGGTCGCTCGCCGACAGCTTCACGCGGCTCCTCGCGCAGGGCATCGCGCCGGAGTCGCTGCACGCAGGCGTCGCCGCGCTGCGGATCGAGCTCGTGCTCACCGCGCATCCCACCGAGGTCGTGCGCCGCACGCTGCGCCGCAAGCAGCGCCGCATCGCCGAGCTACTCGCGCTACACGATCGCACCGACCTGACCGCAGAAGAACGCACGGAACTGCGACGCGACCTCGGCGCTGAGATCGCCGCGACCTGGATGACCGACGAGGTGCGGCGCGAGCCGCCAACGCCGTTCGACGAGGTGAAGTGGGGACTCGTTGTTTTCGAACAGACGCTCTGGGACGCCGTGCCGCGTCACCTGGCCGCGCTCGACCTCGCGCTCGTGGTCGCGACCGGCAAGGGCCTCCCGCTCGACGCGGCGCCGATCCGATTCGGCTCGTGGATCGGCGGCGACCGCGACGGTAACCCGAACGTGACGCCGCAGGTGACGGCGCGCGCCTGCATGCTCGCGCGTTGGATGGCGGCGGATCTGTATCGCCAGGAAGTGGAGGCGCTGCGCGGCGAGCTCTCCATGCGACGCGGGAGCGCGGAACTGCACGCGCGCGTCGGTGAGGTGGCGGAACCGTATCGCGTGCTGCTCAAGGGAGTCGTCGTGCGCCTTCGTGCAATGCGCGATCGGATGCAGCACCTGATCGACACCGATGCACCGTACGTGGCCGACCCCGCGGACTACGCCGACGCCGAGCAACTCGCCGAACCGCTCCGCCTCTGTCATCGCTCGCTCATGGAAACGGGAGGCGCGACGGTCGCACAGGGTCGCCTGCTCGACCTGCTCCGCCGCATTCCGAGCCTCGGCCTCTCGCTCGTGCGGCTCGACCTGCGTCAGGAGGCCGACCGCCACACCGATGCGTTCGACGCCATCACGCGTCGCGCCGGACTCGGGTCGTACCAGTCATGGGACGAGGCCGCACGCCAAGCGTTCCTGCTCAGTGAGCTGCAAGGCGATGCGGCCATGACTCGTCGCGCACTCGCTGCACCGGAGCCGTTCGACGACGCCGTGCGCGATGTAATCGACACCATACGCGTGGCCGCGACGTTGCCGCGCGACGCACTCGGCGTGTATGTCATCTCGATGGCCGCGCGGCCGTCCGACGTGCTCGCGGTAGAGTTGCTGCAGCGCGCGGTCGGCGTGCCGGATCCGCTACGCGTGGTCCCGCTGTTCGAGACTGCGAACTATCTCCGGGGCGCCGACGCCTGCATTGACGCGCTGCTGGCGGTTCCGTGGTACGCAGCGCGCACGAACGGACATGTCGAGGTGATGGTTGGCTACTCCGACTCAGCGAAGGACGCCGGACGACTCGCCGCAGCGTGGGAGCTCTTCACGGCGCAGGAACGGCTCGTCGCCGTTTGCAAGGCGCATGCGGTGCGACTGACGCTCTTCCATGGACGCGGCGGTTCAGTGGGACGCGGCGGCGGACCGACGCACCTCGCGATCCAGTCGCAGCCGCCGGGCTCGGTCGACGGCACCATCCGCGTCACCGAGCAGGGTGAGATGGTGGACGCGCAGTTCGGGCTGCCACAGATCGCCGACCGCACGCTCGAGGTGTACACGACGGCCACGCTCGAGGCGACGCTCACGCCGCATGACGGCGTGCGCGAGGCGTGGCGCGTGCGCATGCAGCGCATGGCCGACACCTCGCGCGCCACCTACCGCACGCTTGTCTACGAGACGCCGGAGTTCCTGGAATACTTTCGCCTCGCGACGCCAGAGCTCGAGCTCGGGAGCATGCGCATCGGCAGCCGTCCGGCGCGTCGGCGCTCGGGTGGCGGTGTCGCGTCGCTGCGCGCGATCCCGTGGGTGTTCGCGTGGACGCAGACGCGGCTCATGCTGCCGGCCTGGTTCGGCATCGGCGAAGCCGTCGCCGAGGCGGTCGCCGAGGGAGGGCGCGATGAACTGCGCGCGATGTACCGGGAGTGGCCCTTCTTCCGCTCCACGATGGATCTCGTGGAGATGGTACTCGCGAAGGCATCGCCCGAGATCTCGGCGTACTACGATGCGCGGCTCGTGCCCACCACGCTGCGCTCACTCGGCGAGGCACTGCG
>JANLVM010000087.1:0-2697 GCA_031364015.1 Gemmatimonadaceae bacterium | reverse complement strand
TTGTGCGGCTGCTCCGGAGGAAGACGTCATGACGTGGACCGCTCCTGCGATCAAGCCGATCACCCGCGAAGGTGTGGCCCCGGCGCTGGCGAAGGCGCACCGCTATCGACTGCTCAACGACTCCGTAGCCGCCGAGAGCATCTGTCTGGACGTGCTCGGCGTGGAGCCCGAGAACGAAGAGGCGCTGGTGATGCACGTGCTGGCGATCACTGACCAGTTCGCCGCAGGCCACGCCGAGGACCGTGCGCGTGCGGGTGTCGCGGTGGCGCAGCTGCGCGACGCCTATAAGAATGCCTACTATAACGGCGTCATCTGCGAGCGGTGGGCGAAGGCGGTGCTGCAGCGTACGGTCCCGCGCGGGGCGGAAATCGTCTACGACTGGATCGACAAGGCGATGACGTGGTATGCCGAGGCCGAAAACCTGCGCGCGCCGGGCAATGACGAGGCGATCCTGCGATGGAATACGTGCGCACGGATACTGTCGCGCCATGCACACCTGCGACCACGCGAAATAGAAGCGTGGGAACCGAGTCTGGAGTAGCATTCACCAACAGGCTGACCACGCGGTGGCGGCCTCACCCACGTCGTTTTAATAGGAAGGATCTATGACCGACCAGTTACAGTCTCTCGACTCCGCGCAGTTCACCGCCTTCAAGAGCGGCGACGAAAACGCTTTAGCCGACGTGTACCGTAGCCAGTACGATACGCTACTCGCGCACGCCCGAGCGGCACTTGGCCCGGAGCTCGCGCATTTTAGCGGGCGGGTGGCGCAGCACGCCGTGCTGGATGTGTGGGCACGCCGGGTGGACTACGACAACGCCGCAGGACTCACCTTGGCGATTCAAGACGCGGTGGTGAGCGAGGTCGCACAACAGCGTCGTCGGCACGCGGCCTTGCACACGCGACAGGGCGGCGGAGCACATGCGCCCCACGTATCACCCCTGACGGCCGACCAAGCCGTGCAGAAGCTGCTGGCGGATTTACATCCGGAACCGGTCGATCATGCAAAGGCTGTTGGCGAGGCTCGGGCCTCGCGGAAGCATCACGCGGCCCAGCATGTGAAGGAGGTGGGGACGAGTCGAGGATGGAAAGGGCCGGCGGCGCTCATTGTCGTGCTGGGTGTCGTGATCGTGTTCGGCATGCGCCTGATGAACGAGGGCGGTGTCGAAATCGCGGTGACCAAGGCGCTGGCGGCCGATGATGCGCGCACGTTGAGCTCGCAGCGTGGTCAGCGGGGAACGGTCAGCCTTAGCGATGGCTCGACGGCCAAAATCGGTTCCGATTCGAGACTTCGCCTGCCTATTGGGTTTGGTGGAACGATGCGAACACTCGAGCTGACCGGCACGGCGGCGTTCACCGTCGCAGCGGATCAGCCGCTGCCATTCACCGTTCGCGCCGGGAATGCCATCGTTACGGCAACCGGTACGCGGTTTACGGTGCGCGCATTCGAAGAGGACAGCGCGGTGGTGGTCAATGTCGATGAGGGCAGCGTGTCGGTGCGCGCGAAGGATGTCCGCGGCGAAACGGGGGTGGTGGCTGGTAAAGCCGTTCGTATCGCCCGGGACGGCAGCGTGACAGAGCTGGACGATGCGACGCGCGGGCTGACGTTTGCGTGGGTGCACGACACGCTGTCATTCGTCGATACACCGGTGCGGATCGTGCTGCCGGAGTTGCTTCGTTGGTTTGATCTCAACGCGTCGCTGGCCGACGCCGCTCTCGGTGAGCGCAAAGTCTCACTGAAGATTGGGATGCAGTCGTCGGGCGACGCGCTCAAGATGCTGGCCACGGCGGCCAATTTGTCCATCGGGTTCGACAAGGACGAGAAGGTCGTCTTGAGCGATATGGGTGTGCCACCAGCGAAGAAGAAGCCGTAGCCGCCAGGACATTCGCTACAACACGGCCCCACGCTTCGCTGGCGACGTCGGCTTGCGTGGTGCTGCTGGTGCCGACGGCGCAGGATGACCAGGTGGAAGTGGTTGGGTGGTTGGATGGTCGGCGGGCATTTGCGGAGTCGTGTTCGGATGGCCAGAGGGCAGCGCGTCGGCGCCCTTGCCTGCGGCGGCCGATACTTCGGCATGGGCGTCGAGTGCCGCAGGATCGGCCGAGAGAGACTTGACGCGTGCCATGGCACTGTCAGCGAGCGCCAGATTCTTCATCTCATTCGCGACCATGTATATGCCAAACCACGGCGCCGCGTGTGCTGGTGCGGCAATCGCGGCCTGGCGATAGGCCGTTAGCGCGGCGTCGAACCGTTTGGCGCGATACGCTTCGTTGCCTGCGTCGAGCGCGGTGATTGCCGCCTGGGGCAATTGGGGAGTGGTGGCATTCGCCGATGGAGACGCATCAACGGGCGTGCCAAGGGGCTGCCGTCCAACGGTGTCGGGCGTGCCGCAGCCGAACATCGCAAGGAGAACGAGCGTCGGCACGGCGGCCGTCGCGAGGTGTGATGTGCTCAACATGCGTGAGAGTGGACAGAAGATGAAATGAGGCATACTGGATTAGCGTGCCTCGAAGGGATCCTTGAAGTGGCAACGCAGGCAGGTAAGTCGATTGGCCTTCCACATACGTTTGGCGTCGAAGTTCGCGCCGTGCGGATTGATGCCACGCCCGCCTTGTGCGTGGCACTGCATACAGTCCTTCTGAGTATGGCAACTGGTGCACGACTGCAGCCCCTGCCGGGCCGCCTGACCATGCTGC
>JANLVM010000076.1:0-2777 GCA_031364015.1 Gemmatimonadaceae bacterium | reverse complement strand
CCGCGCGATGGACACCACGCTCGCCGTGCGCGTGGCGCCGATGCCGGTTGATACGAAACAGTTTACGCTCCCGCTCACCGATGCGCGCGACGGCATCCTCTTTGTCGGTCGACTCAACGCGCAAAAGGGACTCGCCGATCTGCTGCGGTCGCTCACGTATCCGGCGCTGCAGTCGGCCTCCTTGCACGTTGTTGGTGATGGCGCGGATCGCGCATCACTCGAAGCGCAGGCGACCGCCGCTGGCGTCTCATCGCGTGTTCGTTGGCACGGGACGCTGTCGTCGACTGAACTGGTGCCGTTGTATCAGCGCGCGGTGGTCGTCGCCATGCCGTCGCGCGAAGAAGGACTTGGATTGGTGGCCGTCGAAGCGCAACTCTGTGGCGCGCCCGTGGTCGCGTACGAGTCAGGCGGCCTGACTGACGTGGTGCGCGCGGATGCCGGCGGTGTGCTGGTGCCGGTAGGAGACATCGCAGCGCTGGCGTCGGCCATTGCGTCGCTCGTGGACCAGCCGGCCGAAGCGGCGAGACGCGGTCGCCTGGCGCACGCAGAGATGCTCGCACGCTTTAGCCCCGAGACGGTCGCCCAACGGTATCTCGAATGTTATCGCGACGCCATCGCCGCAACCGATTCTACGCGAGCGGATACGGCGCTGAGCGCTCCTTGATCGCCGGCTCGCGACGCCTATGGACGGCGATACAAGTGGTGCTGCTCGTGGCGACGCTGGCCTGGGTCGCGCGCGCGCTTTCGCGTCAGTGGGGAGACGTACGCGCCATTGCGGCTGCCACCGATGTTCGATGGGGATGGGTGATACTGGCGAGTCTCATCGTGCTCGCGACCTACGCGATGCTCATTCAGAGCTGGCGCATGCTGCTGGCGGGATGGGGCGGCCAACTCCACTATGGGGCTGCGGTGCGCATCTGGACCATCGCCAACCTCGGACGATACGTACCCGGGAAACTCTGGTCGGTTGGTGCCTTGGGGCTTCTCGCGAACAGGCAGGGCGTTTCAGGCGTGACCGCAGCGGCAGCCGCGATCCTTGGCACGCTTCTCAACGTCGGTGCGGGTTTCGGAATCCTGGCCTTGAGTGGCGCGCGCGCGCTGGGTGCGTTCGACCCTTGGCTACAGCTCGTCTCATGGACGATCAGCGCCGTGTTCGTGGTCGGCACGATCCTGCTCCCTTCGCTGCTGCCTCCAGTCCTTCGACGGATCGCGCGTTGGCGAGGCCAGCCGCCCATGGATACGCATCTGCCGTCGGGAACCTTATGGGCGGCCACGGCGATCAACGCAGTATCGTGGGTGTGCTACGGATTGGCGTTCGCCGCGTTTGCGCGTGGAGTGGCCCCGCAGGTGCTGGGCAGCCTTCCGCTCTTCATCGTGATTTGGACAGCGTCATATCTCACTGGTTATCTTTTCCTGTTCGCCCCCGGCGGCATCGGTGTGCGTGAAGTCGTGATGACCGGTGGACTGGTCTCGCTGGGTCTGGCCGGCAGCGCGGATGCGACGTGGATCGCTCTGTCGTCTCGCGCCTGGCTGACCGTGTGCGAGCTCGTCCCAGGACTGACGGCGTTGCTTCTTACACCGCTTGCCGCGCGCGCCGTAGTCGATCGCGTCGACTAAGCGACTGACGTACCTGTTGCGCCTTCACCTTTCTCCCGACCGCGCTCGACATGGATAGCCACGACTCGTCAGCCGTGACGGCATCTGCGCTGGAGCGCCCCTTCGTGTGGGCAGCGCTGATCTCGGCCATCGCCACCTTACTGCTGGCATGGCCGGCGCTCGGCGGCGCGTTTCTGGTCAATCCGAATTCCGACCAGTACATCGCCGGCTACGCCTTTCGCGAATTTGCGGCGCGATCGCTGCGCGAAGGCCATGGATTCCCGTTGTGGAATCCGTACCAGTTTGGCGGTATGCCGTATGTCGCGGCGATGCACGGCGACATTTTCTACCCGACGTTTCTGCTGCGCATGTTTCTGCCAACCGACGTCGCGATGACGTGGGGATTTGTGCTGCACATGATGTTGGCGGGATTCTTCACGTTCGGCTTTTTGCGCGCGACTGGCGTCCGCTTTCCCAGCGCAGCAATCGGCGGCGTCGCGTACTTGATGAGCGGGGCCGTCGCCTCCTACGCTTCGCCAGGACACGACGGCAAGCTCTTTGTGAGTGCCTTGTTGCCAGCGGCGCTCTGGGCGCTGGTCCGGGGCATGCGTGACGGCCGCCACGCTGCGTGGGGCGCGCTCGCGCTGATTGTCGGACTCAGCGCGCTGTCTCCACACCCGCAGCTGCTCCAATACATGTTGCTCATGTCGGGTGCGTTCGCCCTGTTCCTGGCGTTCCGCCCGCGCGCGTTGCCCCACACTGACACAACAACCGTCACGCCAACATCGACCAGCGGTGGCGCGATCAGTTCAGCGACGATGCTGGCACGACTGGGCTTCGCATCGCTCGCGGTACTCATTGGCGCCGCGATCAGCGCCGTGCAATATCTGCCCGTGCGTGAATACACGCCGTGGTCACCGCGAGCCGGGGGCAAGGGATGGGAGCATGCCATCTCCTACTCGTTTCCGCTGGAAGAAACGATCAATACGTACTTGCCCCAGTTCTCCGGTATTCTCGAGAACTACTGGGGTCGCAACATCATCCATTTTCATAGCGAGTACATCGGGGCCAGCGTGCTGGTGCTGTCGCTCTTTGCATTTGGCGGCGGGCTCCTCAACCGGCATCGCAAGCATGCGTGGTTCTGGCTTGGCGCGCTCCTCGTGTCGCTGTTCTGGGCCTGG
>JANLVM010000041.1:0-5545 GCA_031364015.1 Gemmatimonadaceae bacterium | reverse complement strand
CCAGAATTTCCCCAGGAGCGATTCGATGCTGCGGCGATTGGAGCCAATGAAGGGACGGCTCCTGCCCTACGATCTGGCCTCGTATGACTACCTGCGGGCCTGGCTCGACGGCGATCTCGAAGGCGCGCTGCGAGCGTCGCGCCGGATGAGCGACCACCAACGCCCCCCGATGTCTGATTCACTTCAGGGCGTGAATCCAATCCGACGATCGTGCAGCATCTCATCCGCGTCTTCATCGGCGATGAGCCGTTTGATTGCGTCGAATACGATGGCGAACTGTTCGTCATACCGAGCTTCCAGCGCATCGATTTTCCACGCGAGGTCCCGATTCGAGTCCATGAGGCGGCGCAGTTGCACAAACGTCCGCATAATCGCGATGTTGACCTCGATGGCCCGAGGCGAGCGGAGCACGCTCGACAGCATCGCCACACCTTGTTCGGTAAAGGCGTAGGGCAGGTATTTCATGTGGCTCCCTCGCTTTGGGTTTAGGGTCACAAACTGTGACCTTAAAGACACGGCGGATTGGGCCTCGGCCTGACTCAATTGAAATGCAAAGTCGGCGGGGAAGCGCGCGATGTTCCTCTTGTACGCTTGATTCAAAGCCTTGGCCGAAACACCATAGAGGGCCGCGAGGTCGCCGCTCAGCAGGACCTTTTCAGCGCGAATGTGATGAATCAGGAGCGCCACGTCTTCTGGGCGCGGTGTATTGCCGTGCATCAGGCCTTCGTTTCTGCTCGGGAATTGCGACGCGGTTTCAACTCGTGGATCGGAGTGATCGACGCCCACATAGATAGCTTGAGTCCCGGGGGGATCCATCATCGTTTTGACTCCGCAGACATCACTTTCGTGTGGCGAGGTCGCTCGGCGACCTCGTTCGCGAGGGACACGGTCGCCAAGCCGCAGGCGCCGAGTGCGCGGTTGATGTTGTAGCGGCCTGCGAGGGCGGTGTTGAGCTCCGCAGCAGTTCCAGGTGCGCGCGACCTCCTTCGCTCGCCCGCCACGCGCCAAAGCGCCCAAGTGGGACCGTGGCCTCACTCCGTATTGGCGCCCGGCGATACTCGCCGAGCTGGGTGATCGCGCCGAGGCGGTGCGATTGCTGACGGTCGCACCGTCAAAGGGACAGCGAATGTACGACTGGCACAGCACTCTGCCGCTCCGTTCCCTGCGTGGCTACCCGCCGTACGAGGCGCTGATCACGCCAAAGAAGTAGCGGCGCGGCTTCCGCATTCAGGCTGCCACGCGCACGTGCTCGTACAGGAATTCCGGCGCCATGTCGGCGCCGTTCGGCCACACGAGCGTTTTCCATTCCGAATGCACGCGGAATTGTCGGAAGAACTCGATGTTGTGCAGCGGTTCAAACACCGGTCCGTTCATCGCGCTGTGTCCACTATACTTGCACAAAACTGTTCTTTATGAGAAGCTAACGGTATGTTGCTGCGCGAAACACTTCAAGCTGTCATGGCGAAGCCCGGCGGGATGGGGGTTGCCGACCATGAGGTGGTCAGGCACTTCCAGCCTGCGTGGAAGGCCGCCATGGCATCTCATGCGCTGGCGCTCACCGGGGTCCGCCGCTGCGGGAAAAGCACACTGCAAGGTCAGATCCGGCGCGGGATCAAAGGGGCATCAGTGACCATCAATCTCGAGGATACCCGGCTGTACGGTTTCGGGCCGGAGGACTTCGCCACCGTGCTTTCCATCCTGGATGCGGACCACCCGAAGGCTGCGATCTATCTGGACGAGGTGCAGGAGGTGCCCGAATGGCAGAGGCTGGTGCGGGCGCTGCTGGACTCCGGCCGCCACGTTTGCCTGACGGGATCGAATGCCAGCCTGCTGGGGCGCGAGATGGGATCCAAGCTCACCGGCCGTCACTTGTCCCACGAAGTGTATCCGTTCTCGTTCCAGGAGTTCTTGGAGTTCACCGGACAAAAGGCGGGCGCTTCATCGCTTGAAGATTATCTCATGCGCGGTGGATTCGCGGGCGCGCTCCGTGCCGGACCCGATCAAGGGGGCGTCTTGCTGCGCGAGTTGCTGCGCGACGTTGTGCATCGCGACATCGTCACCCGGCACGCTTTGCGCACCGCCCGTCCCTTGATGACGCTGGCCCTGCATCTGCTGGCGCATCCTGGGCAGCCGTTGTCGTTGCAGGCGCTGTCAAAGGGGCTGGGATTGCCTTCCGTCGCACACACCGGACGCATGGCGGAATACCTGCAAGACTCCTGGCTCATGCTCACGCTGCCTCGATTCAGCGCGTCCTTCAAACAACGGGTGACCAGTCCACCGAAATACTATGCGGTGGACACCGGCCTGGCCGCTGCCAACACCCCGAATCCCACACCCGATTTGGGCCGCAAGCTGGAGAACGCCGTGTTGCTGACCCTGCGCCGAATGGGCGCGGCGGCCACCTTTGCCGCCGCACCTCATGAGTGGGAATGTGACTTCGTCACCGCCGGTCTCGCCATCCAGTGTTGCGCCAGGTTAACCCCTGAGAACCGGCAGCGCGAGCTGCGTGGTCTGATCCAGGCCGCCACACTCCCTGGCAGCACGAAGAATCGAGGCCGCGAACTGCTGGTCATCACCCTGGATCAGGAAGATGCCCTGACAGAACACGACCATCCCATCCGCGTCATTCCAGCTTGGAAGTGGCTCGATTGACGTCGCTATTCGTTACCGCCTTCTTCACCCGGTGCGTAGGTCCTTGCGATGACGACGTACGCTGACGAACTCAACGCCGCGCTGGCTGGCAGCTACCGCATCGAGCGCGAGCTCGGCGGCGGCATGTCGCGCGTGTTCGTGGCGCGCGATGAGGCGCTTGGTCGCGAGGTCGTCATAAAGGTCATCAAGGCCGACGGCGGGGAAGACGAGTGGCCCATGGGAGGCAATGTCACCGCCATCTCACTCTCAGCGCTCGCGCATCGCGTGCGCGGCATATGAACAGTTTCGAAGGCAACGTCACGGGTGGCGACGACGGCACGCACGTGTTGTGCAACGTCACGTCGCGTTTGGCCGACGCGTTGATCATGGACTTGCCCAAGAGGCGCCGTTGATGTCGAATTCACGGGTGACACGCCATTGACTGGCAATCTTCGCGCGCAGTTGACGCACCGCGAGCGCGGGCCCAATTCGGATACTGGTCGATCCGCGTCGGCGCGGACGCGTCCGCCGGGAGCACGGCGATCGTCACGGAGTCCTTGTGCACATCCATGCCGAGATAGATCATAGTGCGAGCAGGCGACACGACCGGCGCAGCAGTCGGTGATGACATGGGTTGGTATCCGGGGAAATGAAACAGTGCTCCAGGTGCCAGGAGTTCCGCCGAGTCCCGCTGCGCCACGTCCACCATTTCTTTTGAGGAGAGCCTTCGCCCTTTGAACGCCGATGCCCTCACGAAACGGCTCTCGCAACGGTGCGTGTCTCGCGTCTCGCAACCCGATGACGAAAGCCTCGCTGTCCACTTCACGGACGGCTCCGTGCTTCACGTCAAGCGGCATCGGCACGGTGTGGCCGCGACGCTCATCCCCTCTCCGTCGCCCGAGCACGGTTCAGGCGGCAGGCAACCAACGAAGCGCCAACGTGAGTATCTCGACTTCATCAAGAAGTACACCGTCCGGTTTCGCGTCGCCCCGTCGGAGCCTGATATCCAGCGACATGCTCTCGTCTCGGCACCTTCGGTCAATCATATGATTCAGGGCCTCGAGCGCGCCGGGTTCATCACGCGTCAGCGCGATTCGTACGGACGCGTCGTCCCTCGGTCGATTCGGGTCATCGACGCAGGGTAGGCGTTGGCCTGCAGCCGCGGCTCCGTCGGGACAGTTTTCGCTGTCGCTCGGCGCAGCAGAGCTATGGCGTTGGGCACACATTCAAATCACTAGTCGTATGGATCTCGATACCACGAAGATTGATGAGGCCGTTCTGGGTCTGCTGTACCTGACGCTGCACGAACATGCCCGTGCCTGGAAGTCGATGGATTGGGAGGCGATGAATCGTTTGTACGAGAAGGGCTTCATCCACAACCCGGTGAACAAGTCGAAGTCCGTCGTCCTCACGGAATCTGGTCTTCGAGAGGCAGAGCGCATCTTCGCGGAGCAGTTCACGACCACCTCGCGTGCAGTCTCGCGAGTGCAGTATGGGGGAGCGAGTGCGAGCGCGTGGCCAGCCGACGGCGCGAGTGGGGTCCTGTGCCGGAGCGCCATTGATGGCCAGTACTTCTTCCGCGCGTACCGCCCCGACGGCTCGTTCACCGACTTCGACTTGCGGCACGACGATCTGGCGGTGACGATTGCACCCTCGGCCATGGCGAGCTTTTACGAGGCGGGCACGGAACGCATTCTCGACCACAGCCCGTCGGTGCTCGGCCTGCGACCGGTCGGCGACAATGATGCGGACCTCGGTGCCTAAACGCGCTTGCAGTTGACAGCGGCGTGAAGGACTGCGGCCAATGGCTCGCCACGCTCGCTGGCCGCATTTTGTTGAAAGCCGCTGCAACTGACGCTTCACGTTTAGGCGGATGCCAGGCATCCCTGAACGTGTCACGCCTTGTGCTTGCGCCAGCGCCGCGGTGGTCTTGATTTCGTTCTGGGCGACGGACTGTCCGTATAGCGAACGGGTGCGAAGTCCGGGGCGCTACACCTTTCACTTTGGAGGGAGTTGCTTGATGGGTTTCTCGTCGGAAAGTTCGATGTTCAGCCTCTTCGGTATCGCGCTCATCCTCGTGGTCGGCGCGCTCTGGTTCGTCATCGCGGCGTCGGTCGCGCTCAAGGGAGATAGCATGGATCGGTCGAATCGGATTGCGCAGTTGTACGGGTATACCGTCTGTCTGGTCGCCGTCATTGTCGCGTTGTCGAGCATCGCCTCCTTGCTGAGCGCCGCAATCGATCGGGCGAATCCACTGCAAGCGGAATACAGCTACGGTGCATCCCTTTCGTCGCTTGAGGCATATCGCGCAACGTACCATCGTGACCGGACGAACACGGGTGGGCTCGAGCCAGCGCGAGTAGACACGCTTTCTGACGCCGTCCTGCGTAGCCGTTATGTGGCGCTGGTCGCGGATCGTCGCGCCGCCACGACATACCGCACATCCAAAACATTTGTCAGCGGTGGCGTCATGCTTGCCTTGGCGCTGGCGCTATTCGGCTGGCATTGGCGATGGCTGCGAAAGCCTGGTCTGGGCGCGTAACGCTCAGTTGACGCGTGCAGGTCGGACATTGCACAGGCCTTCGATGAAACGTTCTTGCGTCATGTCAGTGATGATGATGCTTGGCCTGCCGCACGCTGCGGGAGGCACCGCCGCGTGGCGACAAATTGTCGTGAACGAGCGGCGTCCGTTTGCCTCGGGCGAGCGCGCGAACTATCGAGCCAGTTGGGGCATCTTCGGGCGTGCCGGTAGTGCCGCTCTCACTGTTGCGTCTGATACCATCAATGGCACGGCGGTTCTGCGCGCCGTGCTTGCAGTGCGCGGTGGCATCCCCGGTGCACGGTTCACCGAGCGACTTGAGTCCTGGATCGATCCACAGACCATGGCGTCACACCGCTTCTCGCAGCACACGAG
>JANLVM010000021.1:0-7283 GCA_031364015.1 Gemmatimonadaceae bacterium | reverse complement strand
CGGCCGATGATCCGTCTCCAGCCAAATCACCGAACGCGCCACTCACGTCGCCCGCGCATTGGAATATCGCGACGGAGAACGTCGCGCTGTTGCGCGATAATCGCGGGGTGATTTTGGCCCCGGAAGCGAGTGACTGACGCGGCGGAGTACCTCTCAGCGACGATACGCGATTCTCGCCGGTTGTTCGGACCGAATCTCTTCGCGAGACAGGCTGGTGCCGTGCTGGAGGTTGTGTGCGACAGCGATGCGGCTCGTCGCGCAGTAGACGCGTGGCCGGGAGAAGCGCGACGTCTCGCGGCGGCGCTGGGATGGACCGAGGTGCGTTGCGTTACGCGACGGTCACGTGACAGCGCGAGTCTGTTTCTCACGGCCCCTCTCGACGGATTGCTCGCGGCCACCGATCTCAGCGAGCACGCATGGGTCGCGGCGGAAGCAGGCGCTGCGGGTCTACCTGCAGTCGACGCGACCTCGGTGCTGCGCGAGAAATACACGCGCGAACGTCAAGCCCTGCCACATCTGGTGGCCATCGCCCAGTACGCGCGCGAACGCGAGTTGTCTTTTTCGCTCGATGATGACGGGTGTCTGGTGGGGAGTGGAACCGGCTCGCGTGCGGTGGTCCACTCGGATATCGCGCTCGAGGACTCGTCGGAGTTCGACGAAACATGGGATATTTTGCGCGACATCCCGGTGGCGCTGGTCACCGGATCAAACGGAAAAACCACCACCACGCGATTGGTCGCGGCCATGTGGCGTGCGAGCGGGAAAACAGCCGGGTGGTGTTGCAGCGATGGTGTGTGGGTGGGCGACGCACAACTGGAAGCGGGCGACTACACCGGTCCGTCGGGAGCGCGTCGCGTCGTATCCGATCGACGCGTGGAAGCCGCAGTGCTGGAAACCGCCCGGGGCGGTATGCTGCGCCGCGGACTCGCCCTGAATCAGGTGGACGGCGCAATCATCACGAACATCTCGGCCGATCATTTTGGCGAGTACGGCGTCGAGACGCTGGCCGACCTCGCGCAGGTGAAAGCCATTGTGGCTCGAGCGTTGCGTACGGGTGCCACGTTGGTGCTCAACGCGGACGACCCCTCACTGGTGGCGCTGGCAACGGAATTGGATGTGCCGGTGGCCTGGTTCAGCGTGAATGATCACGATCCGTCGCACCGTCACGACGCACACGCGGCGATCGTACGCGACGGTCAGCTGCTGCTGCGTCGCAGTGGCGAGTGGCACGACCTCGGTGCAGTGCGTCGCATGCCTATTACGCTTGACGGCAATGCACGGCACAACATCGCCAATGCGACTGGCGCGGCACTGCTGGCGAGCGTAGTAGGGGTACCGGTCACGGCCATCCGCAGCGCGCTATCCCAATTCGGGGCGCTGCCTTCGGACAATCCCGGCCGATTGATGATCCGCGCCGTGGGCGGCATCACCGTGGTGATGGACTACGCGCACAATCCCGATGGTATAGCCGCACTGTGCCAAACGGCGGCCACGATGACGGCGAACCGGCGTCTGCTGCTTCTGGGGCAGGCCGGCAATCGCGACGACGTGCAGCTCCGCGCGCTCGCGGCGACGGCTTGGCACACGCAACACTTTGATCGCGTGATCATCAAGGAGATGACCGCGATCCTGCGCGGACGCGCGCTCGGCGCGGTGCCAGACGTGCTGATCGCGGGTCTGCTCGACGCGGGTGCCCCGGCCGGCGCCCTTGTGCGGGCGGAGTGTGAGTACGTCGGCGTTCGCGACGCGCGCGGGTGGGCCCGAACTGGCGAGCTGCTCGTGCTGGGTGTGCATGTCGAACGCACGCGGGTGCATGCTCTGATGGATCAGCTCGTCAAAGAAAGCTGGCACCCGGGTGAGCAGCTCCCGTTGTGATAATCGGGAGGCGTCACCTCACGAGCTTGCCGCACGGCCCAGCCAACGTAGTTTCACAGGGAGCGCCTTTGCCCCCCGGACACCTGCACCACCCTCTCAAGAGGACCCCATGTCAAGAGCGACAACGCGACTCGCCATGCACACCAGAGTGCTGGCCGCCGCCGTTCTGCTAGGCGGCACGTTCGTCACCGTGGGCGCTGCCCGCACCCCCGTGGTGCCGCCAGCCAAACCCGCCGCGAGCGGCCTGACGTTCAACTACCTGATCACATCCGCGTCCACCGACAAGCGCCAGAAAGAGGCGCTGGATATCAATGCGACGGTGCAGCTGCAGGGCGGGAATGCGCGAATGGATTACACCAACGGCAAAGGACCGATGGGGCAAAAGGGTGCCTATATCGTCATCACGTCAACGCCACCGCAGTTCGCCATCGTGAACGACAAGGACAAACAAGTCATGATCATGGACGCGGGCCAGTTCGGCAGCGGCATGGGCGCCATGATGAACAACTCGATGATGAAGATGACTATCAGTAATGCGAAGTTCTCGTACAAAGACCTGGGCGCCGGAGAAAACATCCTCGGCTATCGGACGCGCCATGTGCGCGTGTACAACAGCAGTGATATGGAAGTGAAGATTGTCGGCATGACACGGCGATCATCGTCGTCCGATTCCAGCGATCAGTGGATCGCGCAGGGCATCGACATTGACGAGGAGGCGCTGTCGGTGTGGGCCAAGTCATTCACCAGCGGAATGAAGTCGACAAACCCCGAGTTGGCGGCCGAGTTTGCCAAGTTCGAGAAGGAGTACGGACGCAAGGGCATGGCGCTGCGCAGTACGACGTGGTCGACGGTTACTGACGGCAAGGGCAAGGCCACGAACGATGTCATCACGATGGAGGTCACCGACCTCAAGAAAGGCGACATCAATCCCGCCGCGTTCAAGATTCCGGATGGCTATCAGGTCACGAACCTGAGCGAGACCATGAAGTCGGTTCAGGCCACGATGGACAGTGCGAACAAGGCGTCTGGCGCCGATTCGACCAAGGGAAAGAGCGTCAAGCCGAATGCTGGCGACGCGATCAAGGCCGGATTGGGCGGCATGTTCAAGAAGAAACCGCCGATGTAGTTCGCTGTCGGTCGCTCGGCTGGCGTCACAGGCACGGGTATCCCTTCCGTCACATTTGCCTGCGCTGGCGTTACACCACGGGAAGGTCGCGCGTCTTGGCAGTAACCCAAGGCCGCGACTTTTTCCGTTTGTCCAGACTCGTGTTCTCCAACTCTCGATGGTTCTCCGCAGCCGCCATGGTTCTGGCGTGTCTGACGGCCCCTGCTACAGACGCTCAGACTCTTCCGGCGAACCTGCCTACGCCTCAGCAGGCCGAGGCTTTGCTGCGCGCACGCCCAGAGCTGGCGGCCCAGCTGCGCCAGCGCCTGCAAACCAGCGGCCTGTCGCCAACTCAGGTTCGCGCGCGACTTCGCGCCGCTGGTTACCCGGACGCGTTACTCGACCAGGTCATGGGTGCCGCCAGCAATGGCGGCGCGCCGAACACCAGCGCCGACTCGCTCATTGGCGCACTGCGATCGTTGGGTGTCGTGGACTCAAGCGACGCGACCGTGCTGCGACGCCTGGCGCTCACATCCGGTCCAAACGGTGGCCCCAACGGGTCGCGCGCGCTTGCCACCGTGGACAATGCTCCGACCGCTTCGATAGAGCGAAGCAGCAGTGCGGCCGCGGATTTCAAACAAGACGGAAGCACATTGTTCGGACTCGAACTATTCGCGCAACCAACGACACTCTTCGATGCCAATGCCGGCGGTCCAGTGGATGCATCCTATCGCTTAGGTCCGGGCGATCAGCTGGTGCTCATTCTAACCGGCGACATCGAGGAAGCCTATACGCTCGATGTCACGCGTGAAGGGTTCGTCGTCATCCCGGTGGTCGGACAGATTCCGGTGGCGTCACTGACGCTGGGGGAATTGGACAGCGTGCTGCGGAAGCGACTGGCGCGCGTGTACTCGGGGATTGGCGGGACGACCCGCTTTTCGCTGAGCGTCGCGCGTTTGCGGTCGAATCAGGTGTTCGTCGTCGGCGACGTGAAACAGCCAGGCAGCTATCGCATCTCAAGCGCCGGTACAGCGCTGACCGCGCTGTACTCAGCGGGCGGTCCGACCGATCGCGGGTCATTGCGCGCGATTGAGATTCGTCGTCGCGGATCACCGGCCCAGAAGTTCGATATCTACAATTACCTGATTCGCGGGGACGCCTCGGGCGACGTGCGATTGGAGAACGGCGACGTGCTGTTCGTTCCGCCGCACGGAGCCCGCGTTCGGGTTCACGGGGGCGTGCTGCGTCCCGCCACGTACGAGTTGCGTGCGGGTGAGTCACTGGACGATCTGGTGAAGGCGGCCGGCGGGTTCACCGACGATGCCTCGCGGCGCAACGTGCGCATTGAGCGCATTGTGCCGCCGGCGCAACGCACAGCGGAAGGCAGCGATCGCATTGTGCTCGACGTGGCGGTGCCCGATCAGAGCGATGCGCGCACACTGACTGCGGTTCGGTTGGAAGGCGGCGACGTGGTCGACGTACCGCGTGTGGCCACCCGCGTGCGAAGCCGGATCGTGGTCAAGGGCAACGTATGGCAGCCGGGTTCGCAGGGCATCACGGCCAGGGAAACGCTCACCGAGGCACTCCAGCGCGCCGGCGGTCTCAAACCAGACACCTATCTGGGGCGCGTGATCATTTCTCGGCTGCGCAGCGACTCTACCCGCGAGCAGGTGCGGGCCACTCTGCGCGATCTCTCCGGGGCGACCGTCGAACCGATGACCCTGCGGGAAGACGATGAAATCACGGTATTCTCGTTGACCGAGTTCCGCGCGCCTCGCTTTGTGGCGGTGAGTGGCGCGGTGGTCCGCGCCGGACAGTATGCCTTCTCCGAAGGCATGACGCTGCGCGATCTGGTGTTGCAAGCGGGTGGGCTCCATCCGAGCGCGGCACTGCGCGACGCCGAGGTGGCACGACTGCCGCGGTTGCGCGACGAGGGCATTATCGCGACCACGTTTCGCGTGCCCTTGGACTCGTCGTTCCTCGTGACGAGTGTATCCATGTCGCCGAGCGCGGCTGAAGTGGTACTCGAGCCATACGACAACGTGCTGATCTTCCGTCAGCCCGATTGGCAGTTGCAACAAACCGTCGTGCTCACCGGCGAAGTGCCCTATCCCGGCGTCTACTCGCTGCGCGCGAAGACCGAGCGTCTGGCCGACGTGATTGCGCGCGCCGGTGGCCTCACCACCTCGGCCTACGCTGGCGGCATTGCGTTCGCGCGGGCCGATGGAGGACTGGGTCGCGTAGGCATTGACTTGCCGAGCGTGCTGAAGAATTCCAAAGATCGCGACAACCTGCTGCTGCTGGCCGGGGATTCCATACATGTACCGCGGTTCAATGCCCTGGTAACAATTGCGGGCTCGGTCAACTCGCCGCTGGCGGTACCGTATGAACCTGGCAAATCCCTGCACCACTACATCCGTGCGGCGGGAGGATCGGCGTCCGACGCGGACTTGGGTCGCGTCTGGGTGCAACAAGCCAATGGCAAAGTGGAAAGCAAGCACTCTCGCTTCTGGTTCTTCTCAGCGTCTCCCAATCCGTCGCCAGGGAGCAGGGTGTTCGTGCCCGCGAAAGATCCAGGCGCCAGGAAAGATTGGGCGCAGCTGCTGGGTACCACCGCGCAGGTACTGGGAAGCATCGTGACCATCGCGGTGGTGCTGAGTCGGACCAACTAACGCGTCGCCTCGCTGACACCGCTCAATGTCCTGCACCAGTGGCCCCGTTGAACGTAGGTGGTCAAGCACCGTGGCATCCGTTCCGATACTGGATAGCTGGACGCAGTCGCGATGTCGCGAGCTGGTCCTGTACCTTGCCCGTCCGCCCGTCTGATGTCGACTCCTGATAGCTCCAACGCCGTTCAGCGCCATGACTGGCTCACGAACCGGCAACTGGTGATTCTCGATACCACGCTACTCCTCTTTGCTTGGGGACTGGCGTGGACGTTGCGTTTCGAAGGCTTGAGCTGGCTCACGACATGGCGTGAAACGGCGACGAACCACGCGCTGGTGTCGATTGCGTTGTGGCTCGGCGTCAGTGCGAGCTTCGGACTGTATCGTCGTGTCTGGGCCTCGGCGTCGATCGAGGAGCTGGAGGCGTTGCTCGTGACCTTGAGCGTGGCGGCGACGGCGAACGTGGTGATGGGCGTGTTTCTGCTACCGCTCACCGGGCTCGCGGATTCACGACTGCCGCTCTCAGTAATCTCGTCGCAAACCATGTGGAGTATGGCGGGTCTGGCGCTGCCGCGGGTGTGCGCGCGCGTGGTCCGTTGGCACTCGGCCCGAAAACGTCCGCGCACTCAAGGAAAGCGCGTGCTGATTCTGGGCGCTGGCAACGCGGGACGCTCGACTGCGCGCGAGATGATTGAACAGCCGCATCTGGGCTATCAGCCGATCGGATTTCTCGACGACGCGCCAACGCTGCGCGACCATCGGGTCGCCGGTCTGCCGGTGTTTGGACCCATCTCTTCACTCGCTGAACGGCTCCAACGCAACGACGTGCGTCATGTCATTCTGGCGATCGAGGACGCGCCGGGACCGGTGGTGCGGGAAATCGTTCGCGTGTGTACCGACGCGGGCGTAGAAGCACGCACGATGCCGGGACTCGCTGAGGTGTTGTCGGGACGTGTGGGTGTGAACCAACTGCGTCCGGTGGAAATTCAGGACTTGCTGCGACGCGCACCGGTGCAGACCGATCTGCGCGCCGTGCGGCGCATCACCGAGGGGCATACGGTGCTCATCACCGGCGCCGGTGGTTCAATTGGTGGTGAACTCTGTCGACAGTTAGCGCGGCAAGCGCCGCATCGGCTCGTGCTGCTTGGGCACGGCGAGAACTCCATCTACGAGATTCACCACGAGATGGCCACCCACTTTCCGGGTGTGCCGATCGACACGATCATTGCGGACGTGCGCGACGACGCGCGTATCGATTCGGTGATGGCACGCTTCCGGCCGCACGCGGTGTTTCACGCAGCCGCGCACAAGCACGTGCCGCTGATGGAGGAGAATCTCGTGGAAGCCATCACGAACAACGTGAAGGGCACGCGAGTGATGGTGGAAACTGCCGCGCGCTACCATGTGCCGCACTTCGTCCTGATTTCAAGCGACAAAGCCGTTAACCCGACCAGCATCATGGGTGCGACCAAGCGCATAGCGGAGCTGATTGTTCAGCGCACCGCGCAGAGCTCGGGGCTCAACTATGTGTGCGTGCGCTTTGGCAATGTGCTGGGCAGCCGAGGCAGTGTGGTGCCGATGTTTCTCCGCCAAATCCGCGCGGGTGGTCCGGTCATGATCACGCACCCCGAGATGAC
>JANLVM010000931.1:0-2063 GCA_031364015.1 Gemmatimonadaceae bacterium | reverse complement strand
CATCGGGATTGTACATCGGATTCAACCAGGCGTTTTGAATGTCACGCATCGTCGGTCGCGATCGCGAACTCGCACTGCTTGAACAACTGCGAGGGCAGGTCACCCGCGGTGAGGGAGCGGTTCTGCTCACGAGCGGTGACGGAGGAATCGGAAAAACGCGACTGATGGCCGAACTCGCGCGTTCCGCAAGCGAAGGCGGGTGGCAGGTAATGGTCGGCCGCGCCTACGCACTCGAGACGTCCATTCCGTACGCGCCGTTTGCCGACGCCTGCGAACCCATGCTGACGGCCATGGACGGCAACCTGTTACTGCGCCTTACCCGCGGCGACCGCGCCGTGCTCACCGCATTGGCACCATCGCTTGGCGGTAGTGCGACCGCCGAGACGCGCGCCAGTGGCGCCAGCGCCGCGGAGCAGCACGTGCGCCTCCACGCGGGCATCCTGCAACTTTTCGTTCGACTGGCCGAACGGCAGCCGCTGCTGCTGGTGCTGGAGAATCTGCAGTGGGCCGACGACTCGTCGGTGGAGCTGTTTCACTTTCTCGCACGACAGTTGGCGCGTCACCGCATAATGCTCGTCGGCACCTGGAACGAAACCGAGCGCGCACTTCCGGACGCGCTGTGTACGATGACGCGGTCGCTGCGCGCACTGGGCGCTGCCCGCAACCTGCAACTCGAACCGCTCGCTCCCGATGCGCTCGGACAGCTCGTGACGCAGCGCTTCGATGTGGAGGCCGCGTCGATACACGCATTCATCGCGGCATTGCACGATGCCACGCGGGGCAATCCGTTCTTCGTTGAACAAACACTCGACGAGCTGATTGCACACGGCACGCTGCGAAAAGCAGGTGGTGTATGGGTTGGTTGGCAACTCGAGCAAGTGACACTACCGCACTCCGTGCGCGACGTGATGAGAGCGCGACTCGATCGCCTGAGCGTGGAGGCGCGTCGTATCGCCAACCTCGTGGCCGTTGCGGGAACCGCGGTGGGGCACGAAGTCGTGCGCCACGCGGCCTCAGGTGGGCATGCGTCGGCGCTGGAGGAGGCGACGCTGCTGGCCGCGCTCTACGAACTTCGGTCCCACGGCATTGTCGTCGAGCATATCGAGCATGGTGTCATCACGTATGACACGGCGCACCCGATGCTCCGTCAGGCGCTCATCGATGCCATCGGACTCGCCCGCGAACGAACCCTGCACGCGGGGATCGCGGTCGCGTTGGAATCCGCGCACGGCGAACGAGCCGAGCGCTACGCGGAGCAGATCGCCGCGCACTGGCGCCTCGCCGATCCCACGGTCAACGCGCGAGAGGCGGTCCGTTGGTTGCTGCTGGCTGGTCGACAGGCCATGGAACGGCTCGCGCGTCGTGAGGCCGCCAGTGTGCTTCGAGCCGCTCTCGACCGCGCCGATGCGCATTCCGATCTGGTCGACGCCGATGTCGTGCCCGTGCTGCTCGACGAGCTCGCGCGCCTGTACCGCCGACTCGGAGAGTATCCGGAGGTGATTGCCATGTGCGTCCGCGCGCGTCAGCTCGCGGACGCGCGCCGCGATGATATCGGGGTCGCGGTCGCTGAGCGCCGACTGGGCCTCGCCAACGAAGGACTGGGTCGTCGTCGCGAGGCCATCGCGCATTTTGATGCCGGCATCGCCCGGGCGTTGACTGCGGGCGACACGATGTTGCTGGCGCGGTTGCGACTGGCCAAGGGCGATTCGCTGCAGGCTCTCGGGCAGCCGGTCGATGCGCGTGGTGAGATCGCTCAGGCACTCGACCTGGCCGAACAGCGCGGCGACGTAGAGCTGTTGGCACGCGCGCATCGTTCGCTCTTGAAGCTGCACACCTGGTCGGGACCAGCGCATCGCGCGTGGGCGCACGCGCGCAGCGCGGTGGAGCTCGCCGAACAGAGTGGGGCGCGTAATCTCGCCTGGTCAGCACATTGGACCGCCGCAGTGCTCAGCGGCGTCACCTCTAACGTCACGGCGTTGCAGCATCACCTGGCACGCGCAACGGCGCTGGCCGACGAACTCCACTCGCCGCTGCTGCAGCTGCGGACAGTGGAGATTGCGATC
>JANLVM010000321.1:0-1861 GCA_031364015.1 Gemmatimonadaceae bacterium | reverse complement strand
GGAACTCACTGTAGCCCGCCTTCTCCAGCTCAGCCAGTGGAACGAAGCGCAGCGAGGCCGAATTGATGCAGTAGCGCAATCCGCCAGCGTCGCGAGGCCCGTCCGGAAAAACATGTCCCAGATGTGAGTCGCCATGACGCGAGCGCACCTCGACTCGGCGCATTCCGTGCGAACTATCCACCTTCTCCTCGACGTTGGGAGCCACCGGCCGCGTGAAGCTGGGCCAGCCACTTCCGGACTCGAATTTGTCGGTCGAGGCAAAAAGTGGTTCGCCGGTCACCACGTCTACGTAGAGTCCAGCCTCGTGATTGTCCCAGTAGGCGTTTTGAAATGGTGGTTCGGTACCGCACTGCTGCGTAATCGCGTACTGCTCTGGCGTTAGCGTGCGTGCAAGCTCATCTGGAGACGGCTTTCGGTAGTCGGGCATGGCGATCGGTTGCCTCGGAAAACGGTGGTAGGTCCAGCGGTAATTGGTCAACTTCTGATACCCGGACGGGTTCCATTCTATCATCTTGTCCGCATGACATCCATCGCGTTTCTTGGGACGGGGCTGCTGGGATCGGCGCTTATTGAGGCAGCGGCCACTCGTGGCGACTCCATTACCGTCTGGAACCGCACCGCCGACAAGGCCCGAGCTCTCACGGAGTTTGGGGTGGTGGTGGCGGCGACGCCTGCTGATGCCGTGCGAAATGCCGCGCGCGTGCACCTGGTGCTCAAGGATGACGCGGTGGTGGAGGAGGTGATCGCCGCATTGCGCCCCGGTTTGTCCGACCACGCGATCATCATTGACCATTCGACAACCCAACCCGCGTTGACGGCGGCGCGCGCACTCCGACTGAATGCCGAGGGTGTGCGCTACCTGCACTGCCCCGTGTTCATTGGTCCGGCCGCGGCGCGAAGAGGCGAGGGCGCAATTCTCGTTGCCGGTCCGGCCATACTGTTCGAGACGGTGAAGCCTGCGCTGGAGCGCATGGCACCCACGGTGCACTATTTCGGCGAACGTCCCGATCTCGCCGCGGTGTACAAACTTTTCGGCAACACGTTCATCATCGGCGTGAGTGCGCTCGTCGCAGATGTGTTTGCGGTGGCCGTCAACGCGGGAGTGAGCCCGCTGGAGTCGCTGAACGTGCTGGAGCTGGTCAATCCGTTTACCACCATTGCCACACGCGGACGCAACATGGCGGCGGGTAACCACGCGCCAAGCTTCGAGTTGGCGATGGCGCGAAAAGATGTGCGGCTGATGATCGAGACAGCAGGTTCGTTGCCACTCGCGGCCTTGCCCAGCATCGCCACACGCATGGACGCGCTCATTGCCGAAGGGCGCGGTGGCGACGACCTGGCGGTGCTCGGAACCGCAGCGACGGCGAAATGACATCACACTCGCCACCGCAATTCCCGTCGCGCACGCTCCCGCGTCGCGCACGGTCTCTCGCACTCACTGGTGCGGTCGCTATCACGACTACCAGCTGTGCGTCGGTACCGGCGAGCACCGCAACGGCCCGAGAGACACCGCCATCGCGCGAACCGTCAACGAATGCGCCGTCCACCAGCCGCGCCGACCTTGGCATCGTCGACACGCGACCGGGATCCGGCGCACGTGCCGCAAGTGGGCAGTGCCTGTACGTGCATTACGTCGGGGTATTGGCCGACGGACGGACGTTCGAATCATCAAGTGCGCCGCAAGCGAACGGACAATTGCCGTCACCCATCGCGTTTGAGTTGGGATTGAGCAGTGTGATGTCGGGCTGGGAGAAAGGCTTGGTCGGCATGCAGGTGGGCGGCGCTCGACGCTTGTTTGTTCCGTATCGCATGGCCTACGGAGCGAGCGGCCGACCGCCGGCCATTCCGCCGCGCACCGACC
>JANLVM010000914.1:0-3471 GCA_031364015.1 Gemmatimonadaceae bacterium | reverse complement strand
CGGTCGACGGCGAGGGGGCGGTGCGTCGCGCGGTTCGCGTCACACCACCGTACGCACAGGCGTCGACTGCCCGATCGATCGAGAGTGGAATCGACGGAATCGCGACCTCGGCGGTTTCCGCACTGCGCATGGACAGCGACTGCTCGTGCGCGATGCGCGCGAGCAGTCGTGGCGCCAGCGAGGCGGGCGGCGTGACGGCATGTGCTGTCGCCATGAACTCCATCGCCGCGCGATGCGCGTCGAGTTCAGCGGTCAGTTCGGCTGCGATCGCGGGATTATTCATGGCGGCGTTGAACTCGGAGAGCTCATCGCTGGTGAGAGTGCCCATGACAAATGCCGGAGCGAGTTCGCGCAGCTCGTCGATCGAGAGTGACTTCATTGCGCGGTCTCCGGAGCCAGCCGGTCTAGCATGTCGCGGAGCTTGAGCATGCCCAGTCGGATGCGAGTTTTGACAGTGCCGAGCGGCTCGCGGAGTCGCTCGGCAACCTCTTGGTGCGTGAGTCCCTCGAAAAAGGCCAATTCAATTGCGCGGCGTTGTGGGTCGGGCAGCGCACTCAATGCAGACGACACCGCGACGGCACGCTCAGCGTCCTCCACCGCGCGGTCCGGAGCGGGCGTGGCTTCACCCATCGCCGCCGGCTCGTCGAGTCGCACACTGGCCGCATCGACCATCCTCGCTCGACGACCACGCGCACGGATAATGTCCAGTGCCCGCGTGCGCACAATGGTGGTCAACCACCCCAAGACCGATCCGCGGGACGCTTCGTATCGACCCGCCTCGCGCCAAGCTTGGGCAAACGCGTCCAGCACGACTTCCTCGGCGTCAGCCGCCTCACTCACCATCCGGAGCGCCAAACCATACATCACAGCACCATGACGATCGTACAGTAGCGCTGCAGCGCGTTCTTCGCCGCGCGCCATAGCTGCGACCAGCGACAGGTCGCCGGTCGAAACGTTCGCACCCAAGGGAAAGACACTCACTGAATAGGGCTCGAAGAAGCTGGTGCGTCGGACGGCGCGCTCTTGGGCGCAGCGGGCAACGTACTCCGAAATCGAGCCGAGGTACAGGCCAGAGTCGGCCATCGTGGGTGATTGCATGTGGGCGGTCTGCATAGGCGTCTCCCATTGCTACGCCCGTGCGCTCCGTGTGGATTGCTCCGGCCCGATCCGTTTGAGCGATTCCCCTCGCCGTGACTGCCGAAACGTGCCTACCAGAAGTCGGCTGCGCCTTCGACCAGCTCCGCACGCAGCTTGAGGTAGCTCTCGTAGCGTCCAGGGCGAACATCACCGGCCTTCATCGCGTCCCGGATCGCGCAGCCCGGTTCCACTGTGTGCAGACAGTCGGCGAACCGACAGGTCGACAGCAGGTGGCGGAACTCCGGAAAGCAGGAGGGGAGCTCGTCGACCGCGATATTCCACAAGCCCACCTCACGCAGACCGGGTGTGTCGGCGACAAAGCCGCCTCCCGGCAACGGATGCAGGACTGCGCCGACCGTCGTATGTCGACCCTTGTTCACGCTGTCACTGATCTCGGCGGTGCGCAAATCGAGCCCCGGAAACAGACGGTTCATCAGCGACGACTTGCCCACGCCAGACGGTCCGGTGAGCGCGGAGCTCTTGCCTTCCACTTGGTCCCGGAGGGACTCCAGTCCCGCGCCGGTCACCACACTGGTCAGATGCATCGCATAGCCCGCCGAGATCTGATCGTCGAAGTGCGCCCGAATGTTCGATTCATTGACCAGCTCACACTTGTTGATGACGACCCGAGCGGCGAGTCCATTGGCTTCGGCGATCACCAGAAAACGGTCGAGCATGCGCGGGTGCGGCTCGGGCCGCGCCGCCGCGAACACCACCAGCACCTGATCGAGATTTGCTACCATGATGCGCTCACCGCGTGCACCGCCAGGACTACGCCTCGCCAGCTGACTCCGGCGAGGATGAATGGCGGCGATGGCCCACGATGATTCGCCCGGCACCGTTGAAATGGTTACTCGATCACCCACAGTGAGCTTGAGCGGCTTGTCGGCCTCGTCGCGCGCTCCGCGCCGCATCGACTCGCGCCCCCCTCCGCGGTCCTGCATGTCCCGTTCACGGGCGTCGCGACCAGGCTCTCGCTTCAGTCGACCTCTCAGCGACACGTCCATGGTTTCGCCCGCTTCCGAACGCACTTGCCACACGCCGCCGGTGCCCTGCAATACGACTGCTTCCTTTTCGTTCACGCGCGACCACCCGGTGGTGTATCGTTGTCCGATTCCTCGGCGGCCGCCTCCCACCACGGCCGTTCACTGCGGGGCTCAGTCGGCGTACTCACCGTGCGAATAAGACCGTCGAGTGTGGCTTTCACGGAGGCCAGTGGCATCGCGCCAACTTGACGCTTGACATGCGCTTCGTTGCTGCCGGTAGCCAGAAAATCTGTCTCAAGATGCCCGGCCACCTGCGGCTCACCCTGACTCCACCGTACAAAAAACAGATACGCACCCCACGGGGCCTTTGCGTCGCCGGTGTGATGGGTCAGGATGTCCACGGAATACGAGAGACCATCCACCCCGTCGAACGCAGCCGGACGCGCGTGCACAGCCATATAGCCGCCCAGTGTGCGCTCGTCCCCCAAATTGTGATCAGGGGGGATGTGGTGTCCCGAATGCTCGGTCAGTTCGCCCCGTTGCGCAGGCGGTTGCGCTCCGTTTTTCCGCCACGACCAGCAAGCATTTCCTTGATGATATTGACGGTCATGAAGGCCATATTGGCCGGTCGTTCGGCGAGTCGGCGCATGAGATACGGATACCACTGCGTGCCAAACGGCACATACACCCGCATGCGGTAGCCGTCGCGCACCAATTGCTCCTGCAAGTCGCGTCGGACGCCGTACAACATCTGAAACTCGAATCGATCGTTGCTAATCCCCTTCTCCTTCGCAAAACGTTTCGCTTCGGCTATGATCGCTTCGTCGTGCGTCGCAATGCCCGGATAGCGTCCTCGCTCCATCAACCGGTGCATGGCTTCGACGTAGTTCCGGTCGACATCGGACTTCTCGGGAAACGCGACTTCGGGAGGTTCGAGATACGCCCCTTTGCAGATGCGTACGCGACACTGCAATCCATTCGCGCGATCGACATCGTTGAGCGTGCGACGCAGCGAACTTTGCAGCACCACGCCGACATGCTCGCGAAAGTCTGGATACAGCGCGTGCTCAAAGGTATCCAGCGTTCGGTCGGTGTACGCGCTCGACTCCATATCGAGCCGGACAAACGATCCGTATCGCTTCGCACGCTCGAGCACCTCGCGCACAATCGCAATACCCAGGTTGTCGGAGACATCCTGTCCAAGCGCCGTGAGCTTCACCGACACGTTCGCGTCGAGCTGGCGTGCGGCGATGCGATCGAGGATCAGCAGATATTGTCGTCCCGTCTCGCGCGCTTCGGCCTCACTGAACACACTTTCGCCCAGCAGATCCAGCGACGCCGTGATGCC
>JANLVM010000910.1:0-1712 GCA_031364015.1 Gemmatimonadaceae bacterium | reverse complement strand
CAAAACCGTTCCCATTGCTCATCACCTTGCTCATCAGTGCTGAATATTCGGTGGAAATATCGTTGTCGTCAAAGGTTAAAATATTTTTGAAACCCATCACGTCTTCGTAAAATTTCACCCACTTGTTCATCGCACCCAGTTCCACGTTGCCCACGCAGTGGTCCACGTACTTGAGCCCCACGTCGGCTGGCTGGTATCTCGGCGCCACGGTGCGAAACCCTGGCAAGAACGTTCCGCGATAGTTGCGGCGCTCGACCAGCGAGTGGATCGTCTCGCCGTAGGTCGCTATCGCCGCGATGACAATCTCGCCGTGGGCATCGGACAACACCTCGGGCGCGCGCACCGCGATCGCCCCGCGCTCGATCGCCGTCGCATAGGCGACGCGTGCATCGTCGACCCACAGCGCGTAGTCCTTGAGCCCGTCGCCGTGCCGATGGACGTGGTCGGCGATCGGCGAGTCGGGCGACATCGCCGTGGTGAGGACCAGTCGAATCTTTCCCTGCTGCAGCAGATAGCTGGCGCGGTCGCGGACGCCCGTTTCCGGGCCGCAGTACGCCACCAGCTGATAGCCAAATGCCGAGCGATAAAAATGACTGGCCTGTTTGGCGTTGCCGACGTAAAACTCTACGTAGTCGGTGCCATTGATCGGGAAGGCATCTTGCTCGATGCCAACCTCGGGAACGGTGAGCGTCGCCATGACATCCTCGAGAAGTCGGAAGGGATCGAACGGAAGCTAATACCGGAGCGGGCGAGGGCGCGGCGCCGGTGCGTGCTCGCCGCTCACGACGGCATCGCGTCACGCGCCACCTGTACCGCTCCGCACTGCGCTCCATGCTGCTCGCAGTACCATCCGTGTCGGTCGTGAAAGACCATGTGGGGAGCGTCATTCGGACGCGGTCGAACACGCACCAGATGCTCGACGCCCGTGCGCTCGCCAACCACCACCCGCGGATCGAGGATCTCGACCACTGGGGTGACGGGGAACAGATCGATCTGGGGCGACACGTGCAGCGACGTATCGTCTGCCTTCAACCGCGCGGAACGTGCCACTCGAGTTGCCACTCACAGAATGCGTCGCCTTCGATGGAACAGCGCACGTGACGAACACGTGCAGATTCGCCTCCCGCCAACTCCACAGCGCGACGCAATCCACCAGTTTGACGACGGCAGAAAAGTCGCGTGATCGGATCGAAATCGATGAGCCGAAGGATGGCGCGACCCGCCGCCTCCTCGACCACCGTGATGTCTCCCGGATGATAATACAACCGGAACAGCGAGATGCTTTGGGTGAGGAAGTCACGGGGGGAGGCTTTGCGCAGAATTCCGCCGTATAGCTGCACGCCGACCGAATCGATGGCGAACGCGCCGGCCTCTTCGGCCCACTGTGGATGGTCGGCGCTGAGTGCCTGATCGATCGCTTCCCACAGTGTCACCACAGTGCGGTACGGGATTTCGTCGGTCGCTGCGACGCGATCCAGCACGCGGCGCACGCGCGCGTCGAGGCCACTGCGGACCCCGTCAAGTCCGACGCCCCCAATTCGATCCCGGACGAACGCGTACGTCCCCCGGACCGTCGATCCCTTCGCCGACGGTACAGCGGCGGGCGACGCGGCCGTGGCACCGATGTCGCTCACAATTCAATGAGCGCGGTAGCCGCCCGTCGATCAATCTTCCCGGATCCAAGACGAGGAATGGCGTCCACGAACTGCACG
>JANLVM010000896.1:0-1585 GCA_031364015.1 Gemmatimonadaceae bacterium | reverse complement strand
CGAAACCTCAATGCGCAACCCTGAGGTGCCGCACGATCTCCCACATCACCTTGCAGTCCACTTCGTTGTACTTCGCGATCTCCTGCATCAGTGGCAGTTCGCCCATAGGGGTGCCGCTCTCGAGGGCGTCGTGTCCGCACCGCCATGCGGCGACCATCGCGGAGAGCCCGTCCACCGGCCCCGCCGTCCACTCGGTCTCGGTGAACTCCAGCGCGTGCATGGCCTTCGCGACCGCCTTGAGCCCAAACGCCATGGCCCCACGCACTGCGACGGGCTCCTCCTTCATCACCCTCATCAGGAAGTCGAACCAGTTCAACTCTGGCCAATCGGCTTGGTGGCGGTTGCGCGCGGAGTTGTACGCGGTGTCCATGAATGAGCGCTCGGCGTGCGACCAGTGGTACGAGATGGGTTGCGCGACGTGCGGCGCCACGCGCTGGCGCACCGATTCCATGTGCGCGAGCCACGCGTCGATCATGCGCGCCTCGGAGGACTCGTCCATCTGGTCCGCGACGAAGCACTCGAACTTCCACGCCCCGTTCTCCTCATGGCCACAGCCCACCATGAAGATGAGCGTCTGGCCACCCTTGTGGGGGAGGGTCGAGAAGTCGTCGTCGAGGTCGTTCACGGTCTCGAAGTCCACATAGAACTCGAGCCCGGGCGACTCGCCCCAAACCTCGCGATCGGTGACGATGTGAACCGGCACGATGGCGGGAAGGGAAGGGTCGCGATGCACGTCGAGGATGCGGTTGAGGGTCAAGGCCCGCTTGTCTTTGAGCCCGAACAGTTCAGCGGTGCATCGGGGGTCCGACCAACGGGATACCCCTGCCGCCAAGCCGTCGGGACGCTTCTTCGCGCTGACCTGCCACAACAACGTCGTGTCCTCGAGTTTCGCCCCGATTTCGCGCTTCGCGGTGTGCCACGGCCAGTCCTGCGTGTTGCCCATGTCGGGGCGCAGTTCGTCGAGGGTCGGCTCGGGCAGCACGCACCACGCTTTCCCCTCGCGCCGAACACGCCGGATCCACGCGCAGGCCGCGTCGGCTTCCGCAAGATTCGCGGCGACGTCGGCCGAGGCCAACCGCTCGTCGATCCGCGTGCCCTTGTCGCCCTTCTGCGGATTCACCCCGCGGCCCAACAGATACGCCCGCGGCGGATGGTAGCCCTGGAGCCGCCCCAGCGCCCGCGAGTAGAGAGACACTTGCGCTCGGTTCGACTCGTAACCGGATCCCAATTCGCCCGTTGCGAGCAAGTTGAAACTCTTGAACTTGACGTCAACCACCACGTAGTGCCACCGCGCACCCGGCAGATCCGGAGCGGGAATCGCCCGCGCAGCCTCTTCGAGAGGCGTCTGCTCGACCAGCCTGTGGAGGACATCCGATCGCACCATCAGGTCGGGCAACCCGTACACGCAGTTCTCGGCGTCGTGCAGCACGCCCTGGTACACGACTTCCACGCCGCGCGCCAGCGCCTCGAACGTCTCATCGGCCTTCGCGGGGTCGTGCGAATCGTCGCGCCCCTCGCCCACCTTCACGATCTCGAAGCGGGGTTCCATCCACGCGAGCACCGCGGCCTCGAACGCGTGACCTTG
>JANLVM010000869.1:0-2844 GCA_031364015.1 Gemmatimonadaceae bacterium | reverse complement strand
GCTGCAACGCGTCAGCGCCGCCGGTGGCCAGTCTGAAGTCATCGCGAAGCCCGACACCGCGCGTGGCGAGGCCTTCCGATTTCCGGAGCTTCTCCCGGACGCACGCACCGTCGTGTTTGCCGCCGTCGGCGATTCCGGTCCGAGCCTGAAAGCCATCTCGCTCGCCGACAACGTCGTGACCGCGCTTGGCCAGCGAGGGATGAGTCCGCACTACGTGGAGGGTGGATACCTGGTGTACGCCGAAGCGGACGGCACGCTATTCGCCGTTCCCTTCGACGCTGGCAAACGGCGTATCATCGGGTCGCCGGAGCCGATCGCCAGTAACGTGAAGCTGCTCCCCGACAACGTGGTGCTTGGTACCGCGCAGGCCGCGAAGCTCGGCGTCGCACGTATGGGCACGCTCGCGTTCCTGACTGGTTCGGTCGGTCGCTCGGAGCTCGTGGTGATGGACCGGGGCGGACGAACGACCACGCTGCCAGCACCGCTGCGCGAGTACCACTCCCCTCGCTTCTCGCCGGATGCGAGCCGTCTCGCAGTGACCATTGTCGAGTTGAGCCCTCGCGCGAGGAGTGGCACCGTCGGTGACGCGTGGGTGTGGAGCATGCGCGAGCGCAGCCTACAGCGTTTCACGTTTGATACGTCGACAATGTCGGCCCAGTGGTCACCGGACGGCGACCGGCTGATCTACGCGCGGAGGGGGCTCGACGGCGGCGGTGTCTACTCGATCCCGTCTGACGGCAGCGGCAATTCGGAGCAATTGTTTGCGCGGCCGAACACGGTGTTCGAGCTCAGTGTGACGCCCGACGGCCGGCAGGTGGCGTTCCGCGAGAACGCACCCCCGCCAAACGGTCAGGATATCTGGATCGCGTCACTCGCAGGTCCGTCGGCTGCGCGCGCGCTGTTGGCGACGCCAGACGCTGAGCGGAATCCAGCCGTGTCGCCTGATGGCCGATGGCTCGCGTATACATCGAACGTCAGTGGGGCGTTGGAGGTCTATGTGCGAAGTCTTGCTGAAGGTGGTGGGCGAACACGCGTCTCACTGCGCGGCGGGGCCGAGCCGCGGTGGGCGCGCGGCGGGAGCGAGCTGCTCTTCCGCACGGCGGATTCCGTTTTTGCGGTCGCCGTCACACCGGGCACGGTGTTCCGCGCTGGCGTTCCTCGGGCACTGTTCGGTGGGCAGTTCCAGCAGAAGAACACCACCAACTGGGATGCGTCCGCCGATGGCCAGCAGTTCGTGATGGTTCGCCCGCCGGCGGTTCCGGCCGACGGGCGTCCATTGAACGTCATCCTGCACTGGTTCGACCAGCGGCGCGCAGCCCGCCCGTAGACCGGCGGGTGACGTGGTCGCATCAACACGGCGCTACCTGCCCAGCGTGAGGAACGTGATCGCGTTGCCGAACAGGTGAGGAATCGCGACGATGCGACGAGCGCTGTCGAACCCGATGTCGGCGGCTCCCTGCGGCCCATATGCGACGGTCGGATCGGTCAGCGTGCAGAGCTTCTCTTCCTGCCGATCGTACTGGGCGCCGTTCTTAACGAACAGGACTCTCGCCAGGTAGTCGACGTAGTTCGGTTCCGCCGTCGCGAGGCCGTGCGAGGTGAACAGGAATGCGTTCCCGTCCCACTGGATGCCGTCCAGAATGGGCGTTCCCGATGACGGGTCCACGAAGGACGTGGAACCGAGGAGCGTTGTGGCACGTGTGTCGAGCCCCACGCTGTAGAATCCCCCGGCACCGTTCATGACGATGAGGTCCCGGTTGCGGATGAGCAGGCCGTTCGGCCGAACCCCGACTGTTCCCGGTGTCACGAATTGCGTGGCGTCGCTGCCGGTCCCATCCAACGGCACCTTGATGATGGTCTCGCCGAATCCGGGACGTGTATCGAAGACCGACGCATACAGCGCGTTGGTGGTCCGGTCGATCTCGATGTCGTTGAGCCCGCGATTCGGGGCGTTCATCAAGCTGATGTTCAGCGTATACGTCTTCTGGAGCGTACCGCTGGCCACGTCAATCGCCGCGATGGCATAGTTTGGCAGTGTCGCCTGTAGGTTGGGGTCGGCGACGTACAGTTTGCCATCGAGAATGCGCATCCCCGTTGGATTGCCGAGCCCTGTCACCCAATTGAGCTGCACGAGAGCGCCATCCTTGCTGAGTTTGCTGATGAAGCCATCGGTGGTACCGGGCTGCGATCCCTGATTGGAGACGTACCAGAATCCGCTCTGCGGATCCCACACGGCGCTCTCGGGGCGGAGGAACCCCACGCCTTTGAGCGTGACGGCTCCCGGCCAGACCGTGCATGAAGCGATCGCCGAGCCGGCAGGACGGAGTGGCTTGAGCGCAATTACCTCGGGCTCGGTGGTGGCGTCACTGCACGACGCCGCCAGAACGAGCGACGCGGAGACAGCAAGCGGTATGGACACTCGACGCGACAGGCCTGCGATGGTGCGGTTCATTCGAACTCCAAGTCCCAGGGCGGTGGTCTCGGCGTTTTCGCCGACGGCTGGTGTCGCCGGCGAAGTCACCGAAACGGCTGAGGGTCGTGCTCCGACAAACGGATGTTGCGCCGAAGCGTCCCTGTCTTGGGATACGGAGAAATTGCCAGGACCGGACATTGACTCCTTGGCCGCCATGCGGAATTTCACGGTGCGCCGCTAAGCTCGTTTCGGTACGGCCTGCAGGCCCTGAAACACCGCATCGGCGCACCTCGTACCGCGGCCGATGCCACCCCTTTACACGTCAGACGCGTGGTGGTGGATCAGCAGCTTTCGCCACCGCTCTTTCCCACGCTTGACGGTATCGCTGAGGCACTCACCGTCGAGGCCTTCGATGCGGCCGACACGTTTGT
>JANLVM010000843.1:0-2067 GCA_031364015.1 Gemmatimonadaceae bacterium | reverse complement strand
CAGGATTCATCGTCGAAGACACCCTCGGCACTCGTGGCCTCTCTCCGCGTTTCACCACACACCAACCCCCCACACATGTCGAACTGAACGTCCCTCTTGACAGCAGCCCAGTCATATCAACGAGGCGGCGAGGCGGCGCAGAAGGTGTCCGGTTGTGGGCTGCGGCCCCGTCGAGTTGGGTGCCAGGCGAATCCGTTCGTAGGCGGCGCGCCTTAGCACGTCCCACACGCCCGCAGTGCTCGCGAACGCACTGGACAATAGTCCTCGGCTGCCGGCTTGCGCGAGCTCGCGGACAAACAGCTCCTCCATCGCGGAACCGTGCTTGCCACGCAGCTCGGCCGGGAGCAAGCGGAGGGCCAGTCGATAGACGCTCATCATCATCATGCCCCTCCGAGTGCGAGTCGCGTCCGCGCTACCCGCACGAGCGAGTCGAGGCGCGCGGCTTCGCGCTCGAGCGCCACTCGACCAGTTCGCGTCATTCGATAGAATCGCTCGCGTCCGGAAATCCCCTCTGGGCGCTCGTCGTCGGCGACTTCTTCCAGCCATCGTTGCTCGACGAGTTCTTCGAGCGAGCCGTAGAGTGTCGCAGGCCAGAGACGCACGCTACCGTCGCTCAATGCGCGCACGTCATCCTGAATCGCGGTGCCGTAACGCGGCGCTGCGGAAACGGAGAGGAGGATAAAGAACAAGTGCGGCTTCATGTGGTGGGCCGGAAGCGGGAGTCGGAATTGCTAACTACAGTTGCATACTATCCAATCATAGTATGCAGCGCAAGCCCGCCCGCGGACGAGGTACCGCACGAATCCCGATGGAACCCACGCTGGCGCTTGGTCACCAGAGCGTCCGATTCTTCAAGCGATGTCAAAAGAGATACAGCCTGCGTATCATTTGCCGGCCCGTTCCATGATGCGGAGGCGCATGCGATCAAGCTCGCGCGGCGCGAAGTAGCGACCGTCAGCAACAACAGCAACCACGGTGCGTGTGTTGGCGATATCAACGAGCGGATTGCGCGCGAGCAGGACGAGATCGGCAGTCTTTCCGGGGGCAATCGAGCCCCAGTCCGCGGTCTTGCCGAAATAGATCGCCGGATTCAGCGTCGCGGTCTGAAGCGCTTGCAGCGGTGTGAGTCCTGCTCGCACGAACAACTGAAGTTCGCGATGCAGGCTTGCGCCTGGGACCAGGTCGTGTCCCGCCGGCGCATCGGTTCCCGCGAGGAACGGAATCTTCAAGTCATACAGGCGCTTGATAAACGCGAGCCTGCGGTCGGCGCGCGTGAGCGCCGCGCGCGCGGCGGAATCGGTGGCCGCTGCTTGCGTGACCGCCGTGCGTCGCCACCCTTCCACCGACTGTCGCAGCCAGAATGGCAAGCCGGGGTCGCTCAAGAAGTCGGCTGGCGTGCCAACGCTGTTGATGACCGTGGGACACTGCCACACCTTGGTTCGCGCGAGTTCCGCAATCAAGGCGGAGTTCGTGTCGCTCACGCCGATGAGATGTTCAAAGCTCCGTTGACCCGCCCTGATCGCCTCCATGGCGGTGACTTCGCGAGGCACGTGTCCCTCGAACGGAATCCCGATCCGTGTCGCTTCGTCGGCAAGCGCGAGATACGCGTCTTTGGGAATTAGCGTCTGTATCTTGATCAGATCGACGCCGCGCGCTTTAAGCATGCGCGCGGCCGCGCGCGCCTCGTCGGGCGTCGCCACCTTGATCGCTGCGGCATATCGAGAGGTCGGACCATCGATCATCGGCCCCGACACGAGCATGCGCGGACCGATCAATTGATGCGCCGCAACGCTGTCGCGCGCGGCAAGCGTGGCTTCGAGATTGCTGCCGAGGTCGCGAACACCGGTCACGCCGTTCACGATGAACAGCGGGAACATGACATCACTCGTGCTGTGAAAACGCGCAGTGTCGTTGTTGAAGTACGCGTGAATGTGCATGTCCCACAGACCAGGGATCACGAACATCCCCGTTCCATCAATCGTTGCGGCGGCGCGCGTCGCGTTACTCGCATTCTCGATACGCGCGATGCGCTTGCCTTCAATGACGATCGCCTTGCGAGCTTGCAGC
>JANLVM010000319.1:0-2859 GCA_031364015.1 Gemmatimonadaceae bacterium | reverse complement strand
GTTCAGGAACGGTGCTCACAGTCGGCACCTGCAGATTGTCGAAGCCGAACGCGAGGGTACCGTTCAGACCGGGTTTCACATTGATGGTCAACCGGTCGAAGGCAAGCGAGGTGAAGTCAAAGCCCCACCAGCACGCTTCGGTCGATGATGAGACCCGCTGAAGACTCGCGCCGAAACTGCTCACGAGGTTCGCGCCGTTCCAGGCACTGAAGGTCGCACGGCCAATGTCTGTGGCAAACTGGAACGCGGCGGCGCGGGTCGGCCCGTTGAATGTCAGTGCGAGGTCCGGATTCGCGGACTCCGCATTGCTGAAGTTGTACACGGCAAACCCGGATAGGGGGAAATAGAGCGTGCCAGCGCCCGCGTACGCGCCTCCAAAACCAATCGTCACACCACCCACGGTGGTCGAGGCAATCGCCGCGCCACTGACCAAGCCCAACCCATCAAAAGTCTGAGTCGAAATTGCTCCCGAAAGGCCGCTGCTGCGTCCTTGGAGCAATTCGCCGGTTGCGCCACTCGTACACACACTTTGTGCCGCCGCCGGCAGGGCGGACGCACAAGCGAGTGTAACGGCGAATCCAACGCGACGGATCACAGGAGATTGAAAGAGGGAAGGGACAGACAACCTACCGGGAGTTCGCTCGGGCACCAACCCGTCCTTGCACCATTGGAGCATCAAGAAGTGCAGGATCCGTACCGTGCTTCTCTTCCCCTGAAAGCTCACCATCCGGTGCGCTTGAGCACGCTTTGTACGCTTGAGTTCGCCATAAATACTGTGGCGCCATCAATCGCATGTGGCGTGGCCGCCCCACGATGTTGAGCACGTGGCACACTTAAGCACAACGCTTTTTCTTGACGCTAGTACGTCGGATCAGCAAATTCCAATTTCCATGATGGGCATTCCCGTCATCAGGTGAAAGGTTTCTCGTGCCCCAATCCGTGACTATCGTTTCGCCTTGCTCGGCCCATTCGCGACGCGCCAGTACCGCGCCATCAGGTATGTGGTTGTTCGTCGCGTCGGTCGCGCTGTCGACCAGTGTGTTCTCCGCGTGCGCGTCATCGGGCACGGCGAGAGGCGTGGCAACGCGCGGTGGTGCCGACGCGTCGCTTGCCGCCGCCGTGGCGCGCGAACAGGCAGCAGGCGGACCCGCCTCGTCCGCCATTGGCGTGCCGCCGTTTCAAATGCTCGCGAAGGGTGATGGGCTTTCGGCACTTGGATTCGCGATCGCCGACTTGCTCACCAATGATCTTTCGCGGAGCGCGCGGGTGACCGTCGTCGAGCGCTCGCGCCTCACCGAGATTCTCCGTGAGCAGGACCTTGTGCGCACCGGTCGCATCGATTCGGCGTCGGCACCGCGCGTGGGCAAGTTGCTTCGCGCGCGACGTCTCGTATTGGGTTCGGTTGATACGATGGGCGGCGGTCAGCTGCGTCTGTCGTTGCGCGTGGCCGATGTCGAAAGCGGAGTGCTTGATGCCGCGATCGATGCGCGGGCGCCCTTGAATGATGTGCTCGCCGCCGAAAAAGCGCTGGCGTTTCGCCTATTCGACGCACTGGGTGTCACGCTTACGCCCGCTGAGCGGGCGTCGATCGACGCCTACCCGACGACGTCGCTGGCGGCCCTGTCCGCGTACGGAAGGGGCGTGCAGGCGGATTTTCTTGGCGATCGGCGACGCGCGCAGGAGGAATTCGAGAAAGCGCTGATCGTCGATCCTGGATTCAGTCAGGCGCGCGATCGTGCCACCCAAATGCGCACGGAATCGCGTGGCTCGGCCGATGCACCGTCAGTGCTCCCCGGCATCCGGTCCATGAATGCTCCGATCGCTGGAACCGTTGATCGCGTGAATCGACCCATCGATATCATCACGTCACTCTCTCGACCGCTGGCCGGTCCGGGCGATCCTTCGTTCCCGAGCACCATCGTGACGGTTGTCATCACTGTGACGCGTCCGTAAGGATGCGGCGTGTCGGTGGTGCTGTGGTATGGTCCCGAAAGTTCTTTCGTCGCGTTCGGCCCGTCGTCGCCCTGTCGGTCTTGCTGTGCGCGGTGACGGGACGCGTGGCAGCGCAGGAACGCCTCGTGGGCAATCAGTCGGCCGGACTCGGTCTGTCATACGAACAGGTTCGATTTAGTGGAAGCGGCCTGAGGCAGTTCAACTTTGCGGGACAAGACTCGTCGCGCATTACCAGTGTGCGACAGCTGTCGATGCCGATCACCACCGCCTTTGCATTGGGCTCGGCGTGGCGTGTCGATCTTACCTCGTTGTACGCGTCGGCAACGGTGTCCTATCGCGACGCGGCGAATCCTGCTCGGCGTCGGACGTCGAAGTTGTCGGGGATCAGCGATGTCCGGATTCGCGCCACCGGAACCGTGATTAGCGACCTGCTGGTGGTCACGGCCGGTGTCAACGTGCCAACCGGGCGCACTAAGTTGACCAACGATGAGTTTGGTGTCCTGCGCATCATGGCGTCGCCCAGTCTCGGAATGGGCAGCACTCCCGTTGGCGCCGGCGTGAGCGGGACGATGGGTGTGGTGGTCGCCCGGCGTCTTGGGGCGTGGGCCGTAGCAGCGGGCGGTTCGTATGAATATCGCGGCAGCTATCAGCCGGTCGCCGCGCTCGTGGCGGGGTCGCCGTCGGCAGACTTCCAACCCGGTGGTGTGATGCGCGGGTCGGTCACGGCTGATCGCACGATTGGTCCGCACCGTCTGAGCGTTTCACTCGCGGCGGATGTGTTCGCCGCCGACGAATTGCGCACACCACCACTGCCTTCCAGCTCCACTTCCACCGGAGGTCTGAGTGGCAGCACCGTGGTGCGGCTCGGGCCAGTTTTCAGCGGAGACGTGCAGATGCTCTTCGCGG
>JANLVM010000785.1:0-13820 GCA_031364015.1 Gemmatimonadaceae bacterium | reverse complement strand
AACCCGAACTCGTTGTTGGTGCCGTAGGTGATGTCGGCCGCGTACTGATCGCGCCGCGCCGGCGGATCCATTCCCTGCTGGATGCAGCCCACGGTGAGGCCGAGGAAGCGGTCGAGTTGCGATCGGCCCAACACCTTCCCGTATCCCTCAACGATCATCCACGCATCGAGCGCGGGGTGCAGGTCACGGATGTTCATCCGCAGACGTTCGTACGACGGCCCATACACGATGGCGCATGTCGTTTCACCGCGCGCCGTCCATCCCTCCACGTCGTATCGTGTTCCCGGATCGTCCGACGGAGCGGCTCGCCCGGAGATACGGCGCCACTCGCGCGTGGCATTGAGCGCGCGCGGAAACCCCGCAAACAAATACGTCTGCAACAACAACTCCTCGATCCACTCCGGTCGAACAACCAAATTGGCAGCCACGAGCGCCGAGCGCATGGCGCGTTCCTCGCCACCCGAAATGAGCGCGCCCGTTCGCACCAGCATCGCCGTTTCGCCATCCAACGAGTGGAGCATAGCGCCTCCCGCGTTCGCGTGCGTCATCGCTTCACTGCGGGACGGTTCTTTTCCCCCCCGCGAGGCGTCGATGCTCACAACGGACCGTCAGCGCCCGTTGCGGCCACCTGTCCCACCTCCAGCGCACTGATCCGCACTTCACCGACCACTTCGCCTCGGGTGTTGCGTACCTGTCGACCAATCAGTTCTCGCAGCGCGTCGGGGAGCGTTTCCGGCAGTTCGCCCAGTGCCGCCAACAGCGCGAGCACGGCAGGATACTGCGCCCGATGTCCGCCGTCTTCGACCTTTACCGCGATGCCCATCCCCTGTTCCAGCAGCGCCAACGTGTGCACACCCTCAGCGCCAATCTTGCACAGCACGCGACCCGCGCACGCTTCCATGAGCAACGTGTCGAATCGATCGGTGCCCCCGACAAGAAACGGATGGCCGGTCATCGCCGCGACGATCTGCGCCGGCGCGTCGTCGCCGCGCTTGGCCGCGCCAGCCAGTCGTGCATAAGACAACGCCATGTGGGCCAGCGGCAACGCAAACACCGTCACGCCGCACCCATCAACGCCCACCCCGATCGCGTCGACCGGGAGACCAGCCCACGTGCTCACGGTCTCCCGTGCGGAGACTTGAACCGGATGCGTGTGTCGCTCGTACCCAACCGTCGGCCACTGCTCGAGCACGGCACGGGCCAGCATCGCCGAGTGTTTCCCCGAGCAATTGTTGTGCAGGCGCGTGAGTCGATGTCCGCTTTCGCGCAACAACCTCGCCCCCCGCGACGAGAGCGGCTCGTGTGGCCCACACACCAAGTCGCCTTCTTCAAGGCCGAGGCGTGCGAGCATCGACCCGGCCAATGCCACGTGCTCCGGCTCACCGCCATGGGATGCGCAGGCCAGGGCCAATTCATCCGAACCCCACCCCAGTGCGCGGAAGTGCCCGCGCTCGAGCATAGGCATGACCTGGAACGGCTTCGCGCAGGATCGCCACCACGTGGAGAGCAAGGGATCGCGCGCGGCCAACCGCAGCTGTCCGGTCGCATCAACGACGGCGGCATGAACGCGGTGCCGCGACTCCACCAGATCACCGCGCGTGACAATGACGTCGAGCGTCGTGGTAGCGTCAGGGAGGCCGAAGGACACGGCGACCGATGGTACCTGAGAAGTGGAGGCGGCAGAGGGCAACACCATCAAAACATAACGACCTGCGAAGCGCCCTACGCTTTACGCACAGTGAGCAGCACCCCACCGAGCACCATCACGCCGCCCACCAGCGTGCCCACCCCGGGGACCTCGGCGATTCCGGGAAGCAATGCCGCCAGCAGGGTAGCGCCCAGAGGCTCGCCAAGCAGCGTCACGTTGACGACGTATGCTGGTAGGTGGCCGAGCGCCCAGTTCATGCCAGTGTGGCCCAGCAGCATTGGTCCGAGCGCGAGGCCGGCGAAAATGGCCAGCTCGCGCGGCGGTTGCGGCGCCAGTGACGCGCCCGTGAGGAGCGCGAGCGCGACGCACCCCGCAAAGGCCGCACCATATACGAGGCCCACGTACGGCCAGAGGGCCAGGGTTCGGCGGAGGCGTCGACCGATGAGGTAGTACAATGCCGCCGTCACCGCGCCGATCACCGCCAATAGGTCGCCAAAGAGTGCGCGTGATCGTCCCGCCCCGCTGCTGAATCCGTCGCCACCGGCGTCTCCCGCAAGCGCCGCGAGCATGCCAGAGATGCCCCCCGGTACATCGGCGAGACCAACCACCAGCGCACCGCACACGGCCACGATGATGCCGATCCACTGAGTGCGGGTGGCACGTTCACCAAGCCAGTGCGCTGAGACCAGCGCGATAATGACCGGTTGTGTATTCACCAATGACACCGATGCGGCCACGGTGGTATAGCTGATCGACGCGTTCCAGCTCCAAAAATGCAGGGCCAGCAGAATTCCCGCTCCAACGGCCAGGGCCACCTCCTTGCGTGACAATCCGCGCCACGCGCGCCATTCGCCGCCTATGACCAATGCCAGCGCGACGATGAGCAGCGAGAACCCGAGTCGCCACGCGGCAATCACGAGTGCGGGAGCGCTGGACATACGCACGAGTGGGGCTGCGAACGAGATGCCGATCAGCGAAAACGCGAGCACCAACCATGGTGAGCGCGCCAACGACGTTGGCACGGAGGCTGAGGGCGCCGAGGAGTCGGAGTCTGGATTCACGGCGCGGCAAGGTAACGCGTGCCAGCGACGTCCGCAGGTGCCCAATTGGCCTTGCGGTCCTTATGTTGATCACGGATGCTCCCGTTCTCCGCTCCGCCTACGATTGCGCGCGACCGACTGATCGCCCTGTTGGCGGCAGCGGCGCATCAGCATGTGGTCATTGTTGGTGATGCCATGCTGGACGTGTATCTGCGCGGCGATGTCGACCGGATCTCCCCCGAAGCGCCCGTGCCGGTCGTGCGTGTGCGTGAACGACGACTCGCACTTGGTGGCGCCGCCAATGTCGCGCAGAATGTCGCCGCGATGGGTGCCCGGTGCGACTTGGTGTGCGTGATCGGTGATGACGTGGCCGGATCGACGCTGCGGACGCATCTGGAGGCCGGACGTATGGCGTCGCGCTCACTGGTCGCCGTCGCGCGCCCGACCACGACCAAGACGCGCGTCATGGCGCGTGCTCAACAGTTGGTGCGATTCGATGAGGAGGAAGACGCCGACTTGTCGTCGACCGACGTCGCGCGCGTGTTGGCGGCCATTGCGCAGGCCATGCCTGATGCGAGCGCGTTGGTGTTCGAAGACTACAACAAAGGCGTGCTTGTGCCTGCCGTCATTGAAGGTGCGATCCGTCTGGCTCGCGCGCGTCGCGTGCCCATCGTGGTGGATCCCAAGTTCCGCAACTTCTTTGCCTATCGCGGCGCCACGGTGTTCAAACCCAATCGACGCGAACTCGAAAGCGCGCTGGGAGCGGCGGTCGATCTCGATCATCCAGAAGCATTGCCCACGACGTTTGCGCGACTGGGTGTCGAGCATCTTTTGCTGACGCTGGGCGAACAGGGTATGGCACTCATTTCAGCGGACGGCGTCGTGCACCGCGTGCCAACGACGGCGCGCGAGGTGTACGATGTTGTCGGTGCCGGCGACACGGTCACCGCCGCTCTGGCAACGATGTTGGCCGCTGGCGCGTCGGTTCTCGAGGCGGCAATCATTGCGAATTACGCCGCCGGCGTCGAGGTGGGAAAGCTCGGTGCGGCCACCGTTTCGTCAGACGAAATCATCGAGGCGTACGACCGCCATCTCGCGGACGGGTGATCCGCCGTCCAGTTGCACAGGTCCTGTCGACACGACAGGTTATGCACACGGTCCGGTAGCTCAGTCGGTTAGAGCAGGCGACTCATAATCGCTCGGTCGTGGGTTCGAGTCCCACCCGGACCATTGACTCGCAGGTCCACGCGACGGGGGGTTCCGTGGCGTTGTTTTCGCCGTTAGTGTTCCGATCTGCGGTCGACGACCCTGGTCGGCGCGATAACGGGCGCGTAGCTCAGCTGGTTAGAGCGCTGCTTTCACACAGCAGAGGTCCGGGGTTCGAGTCCCTGCGCGCCCACTTGCATCACACACACACGGGGCCCGTGATCCAGCGATCACCGGCCCCGTGTGTGTTTTTGACTGTTCGACTTAGGCGGCAGCCGTCACCGTAATACGCGCGCCGGCATGCCTGAGGCGCCCGATGGCGCGCTCATCAAGGCGTGCCCGCACCACCATCATGTCTTCATCGGTACGCTGTTCCAGCACCTCGCCCTCCCGGTGCACTTCAGCGAGCAATCGACCGTTCGCGGCCGGAATGCGAATCTCAAGAATCGGTCGCTGACGGCGCATCGCTTCGCGTAACATCGTTCGCAGCGGGTCGAGTCCGCCCGGTTCCAGCGCCGATACAAAGAGTGAGTCGGGCGACAAATTGCCAACCCGGTCGCGCACCGACGCCAGCTCGTCGATGGGGATGGCATCCATCTTGTTCATCAGGTAGCGCATCGGGCGCCCCGACAATCCAAGCTCCGCCAGTACACCGTCGACGACATCGCGATGTTCTTCCCACGCGGGATGACTCACGTCGATGACATGCAAGAGCAGATCGGCCTCGCGCGCTTCCGCTAACGTGGCGCGAAATGAGGCGACCAGATGGTGTGGTAACTTGCGGATGAATCCCACCGTGTCGGTGAGGAGTGCGGTGTATCCATCGCCAATGTCGACCTCACGGGTGAGAGGGTCGAGCGTGGCAAACAGCCGATCCTCAACAAAAACGTCGCCGTCGTTGGACATCGCGCGCAATACCGACGATTTCCCGGCATTGGTGTATCCGACCAGCGCCACGCGAAAATGCAGCTTGCGACCCTGCCGTTGAATCTCACGAGCGCGCTCAACATCGGCGAGCCGCCCCTTCAAGATTCGTATACGCGCCTGAATGAGTCGCCGATCGGTTTCCAACTGGGTTTCACCAGGACCGCGCATGCCGATGCCGCCACGCATCTTCTCAAGGTGCGTCCACATCCGCGTCAGGCGTGGCAACAGATACTCCAGCTGCGCCAACTCCACCTGCATGCGTGCCTCGCTCGACCTGGCGCGCGTGGCGAAGATATCAAGGATCAGCTCCGCGCGATCCATCACGCGCGTGCCAACGACTTGCTCGATATTCTTGCCCTGTGCTGGCGTCAACTCGTCATCGAAGAGGACAAGCGTCGCGTCCAGGGCGTGAATGAGCGCCTTGAGCTCCTCCACCTTGCCGCTTCCGAGATACGTGGCCGGATGCGGACGATCGAGCAGCTGCGTCAACGTCCCCACCACCACCGCGCCCGCCGTGTCCGCGAGGCGCGCAAGTTCCGCGAGGTGTTCATCGGCATGCTGCCGCGCAAAACTCCGCTTTGACGGCGCACTGACCAACACCGCGCGTTCGACCGACTGCGTCAGGGAAATGGGCTCGCGACTGATGGGATGATTCCGGACGTCAAAGTCTGAATGGGGCGAACGTTCGCGGGAGGAATCTAGCGATTGCCCGCGATGGATGAATACCGACCGGTGCGGTCGTAGGGGCGTGTGAAATTCCCCAACGGCGTGGCGACGGTGAAGTCACCGCGTACGCGGTAGTTGATCGATCCGGCCGTGAGCAGTGAGCGCCCGGCCGTGCCGAGTCCGGCATACGTGAAGCGAACCGGCAGGCGAACGGTGGACGAATCGCCCTCCGGGACGACAAAGCGACTATCCACCACGCCGTCACCGAGCTGGGTGGTATCGACATCGACGCGATACGTCATCGACACCGCCTCAAGCTTATAGCCGTTCGGATTGTACACCGACAGCACGACATCGACACTGCCACCCGTGAGCCCCAGTCCGGTGATCACGAACTCCTTGAGTGTCACCACTGGCTCCTTAAAGGAGGACCGACCGAAGGACGCGCAGCCGACGGAGGCAATGCCCGACACGAGCATCGCGACGGTCAGCCACCGGCGAGAGCGTGCGGCTGCGCGAGCTACATTGGGCGCGATCGAATGCGAAAGCATCACAGGGAATCTCCATCGTCAGTGTCGGGATCGGCGGCCCGCAATCGTCGTTCCGCCCACCAGGCCAAACGCCTGGCAATGTCGCGCTCAAAGCCAAACGGTCCCGGTTCGTAGAAGGTCGTACCCTCCAGCACCGAGGGAAGATACGATTGCGGAATAAAGGCGTCGGGAACGCTGTGCGCGTAGTGGTACCCGGCCCCATACCCGAGTTCCTTCATAAGGCCCGTGGGCGCATTTCGCAAATGCAATGGCACAGGGGCTGCCGGTGTCGCTCGGGCCGCTTCGAGTGCGGCCGACCACGCCTCGTATACGCGCGCGGACTTTGGCGCCGTCGCCAGATACACTGCGGCCTCCGCCAAGGCGAGATCCCCTTCGGGAGAGCCCAGCCGCTCGTAGGCTTCTGCGGCGGTCATGGCGACGGCCACGGCGTGGGGATCGGCCAGGCCAACATCTTCGCTGGCCATGCGCACCATGCGTCGGGCGATATACCGCGGATCTTCGCCGCCTTCAATCATACGCGCCAACCAGTACAGGGCCGCCTGCGGGTCACTGCCTCGAAGCGCCTTGTGGAACGCGGAGATGAGGTTGAAGTGACCTTCGCCGCTCTTGTCGTAATGCGGGACGCGACGCTGCACAGCGGCTGCAATGTGCGATCGCTGAATCTCCGCCCGCTCATCAACCAGCGCGGCGGCCGCCTCCAGCAATCCCAGCGCACGTCGAGCATCCCCATCAGCCTGGTCGGCCAGTAGCGCCTGCGCATCGGTGGCAATCGTGAGGTGTCGAGCGCCGAGGCCGCGATCACTATCCCCGAGTGCGCGCCCGATCAGGGCGCTGAGCTCGGGCACCGCGATCGGGTGCAGAACCAGCACGCGCACACGAGACAGCAACGCGCCGGTCAGCGCGAACGATGGATTCTCCGTGGTCGCGCCGATCAACACCACGGTACCCGCTTCGACATGCGGCAGAAACGCGTCCTGTTGCGCGCGATTGAACCGATGGATTTCGTCGACGAAAAGGATCGTTCCCCGGCCCCCGTCGCGACGGTCCTCGGCTTCGGCGACCACTTCGCGAACCCGCGCGACGCCATCGCTCACGGCGCTGAAGGCCACAAAGGTGGCATCAGCAGACTGCGCGAGCAGACGCGCCAGCGTGGTTTTTCCCACGCCAGGTGGTCCCCAGAACACCATGGAATCCACGATGCCACGTGACAGGGTCTCACGCAGTGGCATTCCGGGACCGAGCAGATGATGCTGACCGATGTACTCGTCGAGGGTGCGCGGACGAAATCGCGAGGCCAGCGGCTCGTTCACGCGCGTGGCGAACAGCGATGGACTGTGCTCACGGCGCTCACCCGCAGGCGCGCGACTTCGACTCACGTGGCCAGCTCCAACGCGAGTCGCTCCGCAAACGCCGACAACGCCACGGTGAGGTCTGGAGCGGGCGACCACGGAACGTGCCCGGAATGCCATACAGCGGGCGGCGCCGTCACACGGGCGCGAACACCCTCATCGGCCAGTCGCACGCTCCAGTGATCACGTCGTGAGTAGATCACCAACTCGAGTGACGGCATCAATGTGATCTGGTCGTCCGGCGTGACCAACGTGAACTCCACACCGCCCGACGACGCCAGCGGCCAACGCAATCGACCGATGGCCTCGCGCACCTGAGCGAGGTCCTGCAACGCGCCCAGCCAGCTGGTGGCGTCACGACAATGCTCCACGACGACATCGACCGACGGGTCGAGATGCGCGGTGAGTCGGTGGAAGAGCTCCACGGCGCGCTCGCTGGTCGCGTGCACGCGCAACACGAACAGGTCACCGTCTCGCGCCTGGATGTACCACTCGTTGTCCCGGTGGAAGCGGAAGGCCACCTCGCTCGTTTCGCGCGTGAAATTCGGCATGTCGTGGTCGCTCAGTCGTGTGCGGTCGCCAGCGACGCGACGCGGCGCAGCAACCATTCGCGCGAGTTGTGCGCCGGGTCCTGCAGCACATCCGACAGCAGTCGAGCCAACATGGAACCGATTTGCGGTCCCGATCGAATGCCGGCTTGACGAAGATCGTCACCGTCGACCGCAAGGTCCGTGACGGCGAGGGGATCCCGGAACGACGAACGCAGCAGCCGTCGATGTAAATCGCGTATGCGCTCGGGAGCGGGGACCATCGGCGCGTGCTCACCAGCAGCGGCCGACGCAGCCCATCGCGCCGCTGCGAGGCGAACAAAGGTGCCGGTGCGCAGCCGCCCCACCGCCGACGCGAGATGACGGATCGCGCGATCGTCGATGCCGTCTGCACTGCCGAGCGTTTGGGTCAGCGACGCGCCCCTCGAGCACCAGTGGCCAATGAGGGCGCTCATCCACGCAATGTCCTGATTCGAGAATCGAAGCGCACGGAGCGCCTCCTGGGCGTCGCCTGCCGCGAGATCACTGAGCAGCGCGGCGATGCGCAGTCCGCGACGCTGCGGTCGGGTGGCAGATCCGGGTGTTGGGAGGCAGTCGATGGCCGTGAGTACTGATTCGCTGACGTGTGCGAGCGATGGCACGAGGGACGCGAAGGCGCCCGCGTCACGCCACCGGCGGAACGCCGTCGAGGGATGACGCACCTGCTCCATCGTTTTCTCAATCTCTTGCTTCACCCGCTCGGGCGAGAGGCGCGCGAGGAACGGCGCACTTTCCACAATCGCCCTCCACGTCGCCGGATCAAGCGCGAACTCGAAGCGCGACGCAAAACGAATAGCCCGTAGTGCTCGCAAGCGATCCTCCGACATGCGCGCACCTGGATCGCCAACCGCACGCACAACGCGGTCCGCGAGATCGCGTTGCCCGCCGAAAGGGTCGTAGAGTCGACGATCAATCGGATCGTAGGCGATCGCGTTCATGGTGAGATCGCGCCGCGCCAGGTCTTCGTCGAGCGACGCACCGAACTCGACGACGGCGCGCCGACCATCGTGTTGTACGTCGCGGCGAAAGGTCGTCACCTCGTGCATGTGCCCCGCCCGGTCGAGCACCCCCACGGTGCCAAACTCGATTCCGACGGGGATCGTACGCTCAAACAGTCGGCGCACCTGCGGCGGGGTTGCCGCAGTGGCGAGGTCCCAATCAAGGTGCGGATGACCCAGCAGCGCATCGCGCACCGCGCCACCCACGCACCATGATTCGAACCCCGCTCGACGCAGAGTCCGCACAATATCCAGTACTGTGTCTGGCGGACGGATCACGAGCGGATTCTCACTCATCGGTCCGTCAGCCGCAGAGGACGCTTCCGCCATTGACGTTGAGCACTTCGCCAGTCACATGCCGCGCCAGCGAACTGGCCAGGAAAAGAATGGGACCCGCGATATCCGTTGGCGCGGCGACCCGCCCGAGGGGTATTCCGGACTCGATGCGCGCGCGCCCGTCACCGGCGAAGGGATGTTCAACCGCTTCCGTATCAACCCACCCCGGGGCCACACAGTTCACGGTGATGTCTCGCGGACCCAGTTCCACCGCGAGTGATTTGACAAAAGAAATCATGGCGCCTTTCGTGGCTGCGTAATCAGCGTGGCCAGCTTCACCGCGCTGACCAGCGGTGCTGGACACAAAGATCATACGACCTCCCGCCCGCATGACTCGCGCAGCGGCTCGCGCGCCAAAGAACATGCCGTCCAGGTTTTGGGAGACGGTATCACGCCAGCGAGCATTTTCGAGGCTCTCCACATTGATGGGATGCGACGGCCACACACCGGAGTTTCCCACAAAAATGTCAACTCCGCCAAACTCGTCCACGCCACGCTGGACGAACCCCTCATTCGCCTCAGCCGACGACAAATCTCCCTGATAGGCGAACGCGCGAACGCCACACGCATGGAGTTCAGTCACGATCCGGTTGGCATCGTCGACGCGCTTGCGATACGCGATGCCCACATGTGCGCCGGCCTGACCCAGCAGCAACGCCGTAGCGGCACCGATGCCGCGAGACCCACCGGTCACGAGCGCGTACTTCCCTTTGAGCGAGATCATACGTGAGAGCAGTTGAAAAGGTAGATGAGGGAATCTGGCCTAACTGAATATTCGGGTAACCGTTTTCGCTGCAGGTAGTCGTGCCGGTCCTAAAGCGATCGTTCGATGGCGTCGCAGATGGCATGCTGAATACACAGATGCAGCTCCTGCGCGCGATCGGTGCGGGAAGTGGGAATAACAATCGAATGATCAGCTACGCCTAACAGTGCACCGCCATCGCGCGCTGACAGGGCAAGCACGGGAATACCGATAGCCCGCGCTGCTTCTGCCGCGCGAAGCACGTTTGGCGAGTTACCGCTGGTTGAGTGAATGATCAGCAGATCACCCGGTTTGGCAAGAGCCTCCACTTGTCGCGAAAAAATGTGATCAAAACCCAGGTCGTTCCCCACAGCCGTGAGCAGTGACGTATCCGTCGTGAGCGCGATAGCGGGATACGCCCGCCGATTCCGCATGTAGCGCACGACATATTCGGTGGCGATGTGCTGGGCGTCGGCGGCGGATCCCCCGTTACCACAAAACAGGAGCGTTCCGCCTCCCCGCACCGTCTTCTGTACCATCGCCAGCGCCACCTCGATGGCGCCGGCGAGCTCCCGCGCAGTGCGACTGGCAGTCTCCGCGAGCTCGAGCAACGCATCAACAGGACTGGTGGTTTCGGACGATAAGGTCATTGGCTGTCGTTGGGGCCGGAACGTGTCAGGATCGCGCGACGTGCATGTCGCGCTAGCCGCCGAAAAGCCGTTTCACGCGGTCAATCACGCCCACACGAAGCGGAGGTACTGGGACGGGGTCTTCATCGCCGAGGAGGAGTGCCGCGTTGTGACGCGTGAGTAAATCAACCTGCGCTTCCCCGCCTCGCTCCAGCAGCCACTCCCGGGCGGCTCCCAGTGAGCGATGATCGCCGTGATTGTCCGACGCAAGGATATCAATCAATCCAGCGTCGAGCATGCTGCGCGCCAGTTCGGCAGGCACCCCACGCCCCATCAGGACCGACGCGTCGGTCTGAATCACCACGCCGAGTGCACGCCACTCGCGCACGGCGTCAAGCGTGCAACCGAAATACCGCTCCGGATGCGCGAGGACCGGCGTTCGACCCGTGCGCGCAATGCGACGGAGTTCAGCAGTGGCACCACGCGGGAGTCCACCTCGCGTGAACTCCACCAGCAGCGCCCGTGAGCCGCCGAGGGTGAGTTCCCTGCTCGTCAGGTCGGCTCCGGGGGCGTCCAGCATGATTTCCCACCCCAACTGAAGCTCGGGACGTGCGGGCGCGGCGGCCCGAAGCGATGCAAGAATCTCGAGATGGCGAGCGTACGGAAGGGTGGCGACCTGAGACGCGTTTACATGTGGCGTGCACACGAGAATCGTGACGCCGTCGCTCCCGAAGCGCTCCAGCACAGGAACGGACACGGCAATCGATGGCGATCCGTCATCGACGCCAGGCAACAGATGCGAATGGATATCGATCACGGCGCACCCACAGCGGGCAGATTCATCTCGCGGCGTCTCGCGGAGATCAGTCGCGACGGGTGTGCGGCAATGCGGCGATTCTGTGCATCGCTCGCGCCGCACGCGCTTCAATGTGCCCGGGCTCGTCGGTCGCTGCCTGGAACGCGTACGTCACCAGCGCATCGACGGCTAAGAGGTCCAGCGCCGTGGCACGAGACGTTGACCCCGAAATCAACAGCGCCTCAAGCAGTCGCTCGCCAGCCTCCATGCAGGCCTCAGGAACGTGCGCCGCCGACCATGAGTTGTAGGGCGCGAGCAGTTCGGACAAACGGGCGTCCAGCGCCGGTGGCAGTGCCGGCTCGATTGCTGCGAGCCACGCACCCACCGTTTGGTCGCGAATCCCCCTGCGCGGCGACTCCGTGAGGCGATTCGCATCCCTCGACATGCAACTCACCCGCCCGCCGACAAACGGCTCACCACGTCGGCGACCGCGGCAAGCGCGGCGTCCACCTGCGCGGCGTCGATACCGGCCTGCGCCATGTGCGGCTTCCCACCACCTCGTCCGCCAACCGTCGACGCGACATCGCGCACGATAATGTCCGCGCGCATTCCGCGATCACGCATATCATCCGATGCGACAGCCAGCAGCGCCCCCTTGCCGTCAGCGAGCACCGCACCAAGCAACGCGACGCCGCTGCCGAGTGCTTCGCGCACGGCGTCACCGAGCGTTTGCAGGGCCTTCACATCGCTCACATCCACGCGCGCCACGACCAATCGAACACCACGCACCTCGCTGGCCTGCGCCACCAGCCGGTGGGCCACGCCGCCGCCGCTGCTGGCACTGCCACGCAGGGCCTCGTCGAGACGCTTCTCCAGCTGTTTACGCTCATCAATCAGCGCGTCGAGTTTCTTCTCAATCTGTTCGGCGCCACTGGTGGTGCCGGTCATCGGAACCTTGAGTCGGCTGGCCACCTGCAGCAGCACTCGCTCGCGCTCGGTAAGAAACTGAAATGCCCGCGGCCCGGTCACCGCCTCAATGCGGCGTACGCCCGCCGCCACACCTCCCTCCGCCACGACTCGCAACAAGCCAATCTCGGCGGTATTTCGTACGTGCGTTCCGCCACACAATTCCACGGAGAGCGATGGAATATCGACGACCCGTACCACGTCGCCGTACTTCTCTCCGAACAGCGCCATGGCACCGTGTGCCACCGCGTCACCGTAGGCTTCCTCGCGCGTTGTCACCGGCGTCGAGGTCCAGATGGCCGCGTTCACCTCGGTCTCCACCGCCGATAACTGCGCCGGTGTCATCGGGCCACTATGGGTGAAGTCGAAGCGCAAGCGCTCCGGAGCCACCAGTGAACCCGCCTGGTGCACATGCTCCCCGAGGATGTGGCGCAGCGCCGAGTGCAGCAGGTGTGTCGCGGTGTGATTCCGCTCGATGTCGCGACGTCGTTCGCGCGGTACCAGCGCCTGCGTCGATGCGGATCATGGCGGCGTCCTGGGCCGGCTTGTCATAGGCCTGCATGAAGCCTGACGCAGCGGTGGCGAAGCCCACGACGATCTTGTCGCCGCCGGCGAAGGCCGCCGGACTGGTGAGCATGAATGCTCCCAGCGCGATACCCGTTGCAAATTGTAAGTTAGTTTTCATGACGTCCTCCTGTTTAAGTTTTCACGTCTTCCATCCGCCGAAGCCATCAGGCTCCTCCGGAAAGCTTGTTGAACGGCCAGTGCTTCCACACCAGCTCGCGGTTGCGGGTCAGCCCTGAGGGCCGGAACATGAGAATGCCTATCATTACCGCGCCGATGGCAATTTCCTGCACGCCGTTGGGAATGCTGAGCGTCGTGCCGCCTACAGTTACACCCTTTTCGAACCAGCGCAGAATCTGGATGATCGACGACAGCACGACAACGCCCAGGACGGCGCCCGACAGGCTGTTCATGCCGCCGACCACCAGCATGGACAGGCACGTGAAGGTCAGGCCGAGATAGAACGTATCCGGCGTCACCACGCCCACCGAATGGGCATAAAGTGCCCCGCCCAGACCCATGATGGCGCCGCTCAGCACGAAGGCGATAAGGCGCTGGTGCGGAATGTCGACGCCAGACGCACTCGCCGCTGTCGCCTCGTCGCGCGCCGCGCGCAGCGCCAGTCCGGAGCGTGAAATCGAATGGACGTAAGCAATGAACACGACGATGACGGCGCAGACGAAATAGGGCCAGATGCTGCGGTTGATCGGTATGCCGACGACCGAACTGGTGGCGCCAGTGACATTTTCCCAATTGGAATAAACCTGGTTGATGACCGCCAGCATGGCGAAGGTGGCGATCGACGCGGCGATGCC
>JANLVM010000741.1:0-2570 GCA_031364015.1 Gemmatimonadaceae bacterium | reverse complement strand
TCCACCGTGGTGCGCGCGGTCCCGCTGGCATTTGCCGGGTTGGCGGTGTCGGTGGCGTTTCGCGCCGGACTGCTCAATATCGGCGCGGAAGGACAGCTGCTTATAGGGGCCTGCGTCGCCACCGCGACCGGCGCATTGCTGGTCGACGCACCACGCTTGGTCGCGTTGCCGCTCATGTTGTGTGCTGGCGCCGCCGCAGGCGCGGGATGGGCGTTGATCGCCGCAGAGTTGCGCCGACGCTTTGGCGTGCTGGAAGTGATCAGCACCATCATGCTCAATTTCATCGCCCTCTCGATCACCGGCTGGCTGGTGCGGGGCCCACTCCAGGAGCCGACGCGCATCTACCCGCAGTCGGCGGCGTTACCGTTGTCGCAGCAGTTACCAATGCTCATTCCCGGAACGCGTGTGCATGTCGGACTGCTGTTCGTCGCGTTGATGGCCGTGGCGTTGTGGTGGTGGATGCGTGAGAGCGCCAGCGGTTTTCGCCTCAAAGCGATCGGCGCGAATCCATTTGCTGCGGCAAGCGCTGGACTCATCTCCGTGTCGCGCACGGCACTCATGGCGTTTCTCCTGAGCGGCGCGTTGGCCGGTCTCGCCGGCAGCGTCGAACTCACGGGCGTCACCCTCGCGCTGTACGAGAATTTCTCTCCGGGCTACGGGTACACCGCGATTGCGGTCGCGTTGTTGGCCCGACTCAATCCGTTGGCGGTGCTTGGTACGGCGCTGTTGTTCGGCGCCCTCGAAGCGGGCGCCAGTGCGATGCAACGAGACGCCGCAGTGCCCAGTGTCGTAGTCTCGGTCGTCGAAGCCGCGTTCATTTTGCTGGTGGTCGCGGCCGATCAACTGCAGTCTCGCGCGGCGCGCCGTGCGGAGGTCCGCGTTTGATGGATACCACGAGACTTCGGCGATGCTGATGGTCGATGGCCCGGACGTGCTTGGCGGTTTTCTCGAAGCGACGGTGCGCTTCGCGACACCGCTGGGTTTCGCGGCACTTGGCGAATGCGTGAGCCAGCGCGCCGGTGTCATCAATATCGGGCTGGAAGGCGCCATCATTGCGGGCGCGTTAGGCGGTACGATCGCTGCGGGCATCGCCGGTCCCTCGATGGGCTTTGCCGCCGGTGCCTTGGCGGGCGTGGTGATCGCGTGCCTCTTTGCCCTGTTCACCGTGTGGCTTCGCGCCGATCAGATCATTACCGGCACCGCGATAACGCTGTTGGCGCTGGGGCTCACCGGCACGCTATATCGCACGGTGTTCGGTGTGGGTGGTGTGGCGCTCTCCACACCGACCATCGGCACGTTGGCAATTCCGTGGTTGTCATCGATCCCCATCGTGGGTCGCGCACTATTCGCCCAACCGGCTGTTACGTACCTGTTGTATCTGCTCGCGCCAGCCATCGCGTGGTGGATGGCGCGCACACAGAGTGGACTCGCCACGCGCGCCGTGGGGGAATCGCCCGAGGCCGCGATCGCGGCGGGCATTCGTCCTCGTGTCGTGCAAACGTGGGCCGTGCTCTTTGCGGGCGCGATGGCCGGCATGGCAGGCGCGACGCTGGTGCTCGCCCAGGCTGGGACATTTGCCGAAGGAATGTCGGCGGGTCGCGGGTTTATTGCGATCGCTATCGTGGTGCTCGGCCGCTGGCGTCCACTCGGCGTTGCCGCCGCGGCACTGGTGTTTGGCGCTGCGAGCGCCTTGCAAACGGTTTTTCAGGCGATGGGATGGGAGCAGGTGCCTTACCAGCTTTTTCTGGCCGTGCCGTACGTGCTCACGCTGGTTGTACTCGCGGGGGCAGGCGGGCGCGCCGCGGCGCCGGCAGCGCTCGGGCGGCGCGAGTTGTTGTAGTTGTGTCGGTTCGCGGCGGCGCGCCAGATCCATGCAGGGTCACCCGCAGTGGCAGCGCTCCACCGACGCGATACGTAGAGGGAACGAAGCGCAGACCGTCTCGGGTGCCGCCCAGCCGCAACCATTCTCTACGCGAAATCGTCACCGTCGTCATTCTCCTTCGCCCTGGTTTCCATGCGACTCGTTCATCGCTCTCTCCTGTCGGCCGGCGTGATGCTCGCCATTGCACATCCACTTCAGGCCCAACAGCCTGTCGACCCAGCGATCCTCGCCAAGGCGCGGGACATTCACGCCAAGGTGTTTTCGGTCGACACGCATGTGGACATCAATCCAGGCAACTTCACCACGACTGGACCCAATTACACCCAGAAACTTCCGAGGACGCAGGTCGATCTCGTGAAAATGGAGGAAGGGGGATTATCGGGCGCCTTCCTGATCGTGTATGTCGGTCAGTCGGCGCAGCTCGACTCCGCCGGGTTCGCGCGCGCCACCGCGTCGGCCCTCGAGAAATTCGACGCGATTCATCGACTCACCGAACAGCTCGCGCCGAACCGCGCCGAACTCGCGCTGACGGCCGCCGACGCGCGTCGCATTCACGGCAGCGGCAAGCGGGCAATTTTTATCGGCATCGAGAACGGCTTTCCTATTGGCGCCGACATTACGAACGTCAAGAAGTTTTACGACCGAGGCGGGCGCTACATGTCGCTGGCGCACAACGGTCACAGCCAAC
>JANLVM010000672.1:0-1710 GCA_031364015.1 Gemmatimonadaceae bacterium | reverse complement strand
CGCTGACGTCGGCACCGTGAGCGTGGCGCGCGGGTTGTCCAAGTTGGGCATCTGTTCACGCGCGGAAGGCGAGCGACTGATTGCGGCGGGACGTGTCACCGTCGACAACGAGGTTGTTCGCGATGTCGCGTTACGAATACGTCCCGAGACGGCTATCATCGCGATTGACGGGGTACGGGTGGGCCGCGTGGAGCGCGTGTATCTGGCCATGAACAAGCCACGCGGACTCGTCACGACGCGTGACGATCCACAGGGTCGCGCAACGATCTATTCGTGTCTTACTGACGACACGTTGCCGTTCGTGAGCCCGGTGGGACGACTGGACAAGGCGAGCGAGGGGCTGTTGTTGCTCACCAACGACACGCGATGGTCGGCCCAGCTGCTTGATCCCGCGTCACATGTCGACAAGACCTATCACGTGCAGGTGCGCGGTCTCGTTGACCAAGCCCTGGTAGATCGCGTCGCGGCCGGTATCGTCGAGCCACGCAGCGGTGAGCGCTTGGACGTAAAGATGGTGTCGTTGTTGCGAGTGGGTTCGCGCAGCAGTGCGTGGCTGGAGATCGTCCTTGACGAAGGCAAGAACCGACACATCCGACGTCTGCTGGATGCGCTTGGCATCGAAGTGCTGCGGCTCGTGCGTATCTCGATCGGGTCACTGGCGTTGGGCACGTTGGTTAAGGGCGCGTGGCGGCATTTGACGGCAGACGAGGTGCGCCTGCTAGGCGCTCACGTTCCAACGAGGAATCGCGAATGACACACGCGCAACCGATGACTGCTTCACGCCGAATCGGCGATGCGTACTTCCAGCATCCGCGCGAGAAATCCGGACACGTTCGCCACGGCAAACGAGATGCCGCTCAGGTTTCGCTCGCGCGGTACGCCGGGAATCGGGCGCGGATAGATCGACGCGCCCACCGGCGAGCGATCGAAGAGCGCGTCATGTTCAACGACCAGTTCGTCTCGCGCAATGTCGGGGTTCCCTACGACGCCGACCGCACCAGCCAACGATCCCGGCAACCACCGAACCGCTTCGGACTCGTACGCCGCCACCACGCGCGTGCCTTGCGTCGCGGCGTACGACACTGCGGCCTCGAGCAACGCGAGGTGCTTCGCGTTCGTCGTCCCCAGCGACAGGTTGACGATGTGGCACTCATGGTCGGCCGCCCAGCGGATCGCGTCGGCCAATGTTTGCGCGTCGGTGGTCAGCGCGCGATCGAACACCTTGACCGGCACCAGTATCGCCTCCGGCGCCTTCTCCCGGATCGCCGCAGCGACCGCAGTGCCATGTCCAATGCGATCAAGCGTATCGCTCACCGTCTGCACCAAGGACACGCCCGCAGCTACAAGACCGACATGCGGGTGCCCCAGCGCGATGCCACTATCGACCACAGCGATGCGAACCCCGCGTCCTGTTTTCCCTTCGAACTCTGGATGCGCCAGCGTGATTCGGGATCCGCTCAATCTTCGACGCTCATTCGACGTGGCGACCAGGCGACGCGTGAGCGCGTGCACTCACCGCAAACAAGTCAGCGAACGCGCCGTCGCTCGCCAACAGATCGTCGGGAGTTCCTTCTTCGGCGATTCGTCCGTCGGCAAGCCGAATGACGCGACTGGCTCGCTTGGCCAGCGCCAGTCGATGGGTGATGACAATGGTCGTCCGTCCGCGCATCACCGCTTCGTAGCCCGAGACCACCTGTGCTTCGGTGGCCG
>JANLVM010000600.1:0-2503 GCA_031364015.1 Gemmatimonadaceae bacterium | reverse complement strand
CCAAATCTGCGGCAGGTGCCGATAGGTTAGATAGAACAGACGGAAGCCTCGAAGATTTCGCTCCGAAAACCCCTTCCCGAACTCGTCCGTCAGCCGGGCTGACAGCTCCCTCAGCAACTCGGCGCCATACGCCGCGCGCTTCGTCCCCTTCTGCTCGTGTTCGACGATGCGGCGGCCGATCTCGAAGTTCGTCATCACCTGCAGGGTGTTGACTACCGAAGCCGCGCCACGACGGGCGGACTGGATGAGCCCCCGCACCTCGGCGATGAGCGGGGCGAGGCTGTCACGCCTGGGTATAGCCTTCTTCTTCATCGCGTGAGGGCCGCCATCAGTTGGGCCTTCAACCGTGCGCGGGTTTCGGCAATCTGCGCCAGGAGCTTCTCGTATTCGGGCAACAGGTGGTCGACGTCGCCGGGGCCGGTGTCCGGGTTATGCGGGTTCTTCAGGTCAAGGTTGAAGTTGCCCGCCTTGATCGTGTCGATCGAGACGCGCCAGGCCTGCTCAGTTTCCACCCGGGCTTTGAAGCCGTCCTTTTCCGATCCCCACCAGGCGCGCTCGCCCTCGAACTCCTCGATGCGAATGGGTTTGCCCTTGTTGTAGCTCTTGGCGCCGGGCGGATAGGGATGCTCGTAATACCAGACGTGCGTGGTTGGGGCGCCCTTGGTGAAGAACAGCAGGTTGGTGCGGATGCCGGTGTACGGGTTGAAGACGCCGTTGGGCAGCCGGACGATAGTGTGGAGGTTGCACTCGGTGAGCAGGGCCTCCTTGATCCGCGTCTTCACGCCTTCGCCGAACAAGGTGCCATCTGGCAGCACCAGTCCGGCGCGGCCGCCGGGCTTGAGAATCTTCATCAGCAGCACGAGAAACAAGTCGGCCGTCTCCCGCGTGCGGAATTCAGTTGGAAAGTTCGACTCGATGCCGTCCTCTTCCATCCCACCGAAAGGCGGGTTGGTGACGATGACATTGACCTTCTCCTTCGGGCTCCAGTCACGCAAGGGGCGCGCCAGGGTGTTGTCGTGGCGGACGTTGGACGGCACGTCGATGCCGTGCAACAGCAGATTGGTCATGCACAGCACGTGCGGCAGGTGCTTCTTCTCAATGCCGGCGAAGCAGTCCTGGATGGCGCGCTCGTGGGCCTCGGTCTTCGCCTGCTTGCGCAGGTGCTCAATGGCGCAGACGAGGAAGCCGCCGGTGCCACAGGCAGGGTCGAGGATGGTCTCGCCCAGGCGAGGATTGACCTGCTCGACGATGAACTGGGTGACGGCGCGCGGGGTGTAGAACTCGCCGGCGTTGCCCGCGGACTGGAGGTCCTTGAGCAGCTTCTCGTAGATGTCGCCGAACATGTGGCGATCGTCGGACGCGTTGAAGTCGATGCCGTTGACCTTGTTGATGACCTGGCGCATCAACGTGCCGTTCTTCATGTAGTTATTGGCATCCTCGAACACGGTGCGAATCAGCCCGGCAATCTTGTCGCCGCCCGTGGTCAGTGCCTTCAACTTGGGCAGCAGCGTGTTATTGACGAAGTCGAGCAAGGCGTCGCCGGTAATGCCCTCTTCGTCGGTCGCCCACTTGGACCAGCGTAGTTGTTTAGGGAGCGGGGACTTGTAGTTGTCGCGAAGGACCTCCATCTCCTTCTCGCGATCGTCGAAGATTTTCAGGAAAAACATCCAACCGAGCTGTTCGAGACGCTGCGCGTCGCCGTAGGTGCCGGCGTCCTTGCGCATGATGTCCTGGATGGTCTTGACGATGTTCGAAACGTTGGGCATGAGCTACGCGGCTTCCTGATAGAGCTGTACTTCGAGGTCGCGAATGGCCGCCAGGTAATTATCCTTGCCGCCAAACCAACTGATGATCTCCACTGGCGTGCCAAGCGCCGTCAACGGATCCACTTTCAAGATCTCCAGCGACTCCACGCTCCTGGTCCCGCCGTCCGCGTATTTCTGCAGCAGCATCTGAAGAACCTCGCGTGCCTTCTCGCCATACTTGGCAAAGACATCGCGCTTCTTCACGCGGTCCGCACGCTCCCGGCGCGTCAGCGGCGGGCGGTCAAATGCCACATGACAGACCAGGTCGAACGAGTCGTAGTCCCGGCCGATCTGATCGGCCAGCTCGTCGAAGAACACACCCTGGCTCAAGAGCTCATCAACGATGGCCTGTTTGCGATCGGCCGCGCCCCATGCCGTCAGAAAGTCCGTCAGTGACGAGTAGGCCTTGCGGACGGTCCGCCTGGTGAAATCCTTCAATGACTCAGTGATCAGCTTGCCATCGGCATCGAGGTACTGGACCCGCTCCGTGACAATCTCGACTTCGACGTCATCCACGTAGTACTTGTTCGCGCGCGGCCCAGGCTCGGGGTCCGGAGGCAGAGGGTAATCGATCGGCGGATCCCCCGGCCCACCAATCCCCTCGTCTGGCGGCACTGGACTCTCGTCCGGGCCCGGCTCGTATACCTGGACCGGCTCGCCATCGAAGGTGGGGTCGGCAAACAGGGCCGTCGCTCGCC
>JANLVM010000574.1:0-3407 GCA_031364015.1 Gemmatimonadaceae bacterium | reverse complement strand
CGAAGAAATGCAGGTCCTTCGGCACGTGGGTCGTGCCGGGCTTGGGGGCGACATGCACCGTTAGAGTGGAGTCGTCGTGGGCGGCGGTGACATCCCAGCCGGTGTCGGCCACGGGCATCTGGGCGCTTCCTTCGGTTACGTCGCCGCTTGGAGGTAGTGAGCTCGAGTACATCACGCGGGCCAATTATCCCTATCGTCCGGAGGACCAGTTGGCGCTGAGTCTCGGGCCTTCGTCGCTGGGCCACCGTGGCCGTGGTGGCGCGCGCCGCTGGCAGCGGTCGTGTCAACCGTCCGTTCGACCAGGTCACGAACGATGGCGTGATTTACTGCTACGGTCCTGATGCCTCCGCGCCAACCCTGAGTTGGCTGATTACGATGACCGGTCCGAATGCCTTGGACATTCGCAGAGTCGGGAACCAAGTGTCAAACACCTGTACCAACCCGACAAGCACGTGGTCGATGGTTGGCGCGGTGAGCTTGGTGCGGTAGCCCCCGGTGCGCCGACGCCGTTCAAGTGCGACACTTCGTTGTTCCCGCTCCCGGGCTCTCCCTCCTGCCCCGCACTGCCATGCACGATCGCGCTGCCTCTCCATCGTCACCGTTCTCCATTCGCCTGCGTCGCGCCGCGACCTTCGGCCTCGTCGCCCTCGCAGGATTGCTGCCTGTCGCGTGCGCACGCGGCAACAGCGGTCAGCCGAGTGGTGGCGCACCCGCGTCGATCCTTCGCAGCACCGACGCGCCGAACGGCATGGTCGTCTCAGCCAGTGCCATCGCCAGCGAGGCCGGCGCACAAGTGCTGGCCAACGGCGGTAACGCCGTCGACGCGGCGATCGCTACCGGCTTTGCACTCGCCGTGACGTATCCCACCGCTGGCAATATCGGTGGCGGTGGGTTCATGGTCATTCGCATGGCCGACGGTCGCGCGACGACCATCGACTTCCGCGAGAAAGCCCCGTTGGCGGCAACACCAGAGATGTTCACCGATGCCGACGGCGCGTACTCGCCGACGAAGCATCATCGCAGCCACCTGGCCGTTGGCGTGCCGGGCACCGTCGCGGGGTTTGCGTTAGCGCACAAGAAGTACGGTGCCGCGTCGTGGAAGAAGTTGGTCGATCCTGCGGTCGCACTCGCGGCCGATGGGTTCCTCGTTCCCACCGGACTCGCGGCGTCGTTGTCAGGCACCGTTACACGTCTCAAGGAGTATCCCGCCACCGTCGCCGCGTACTCGAAATCTGGTACACCGTATGCGGCCGGCGAACGCATGAAGCTTCCCGACCTCGCGCGTACACTCTCTCGCATTCGCGATCGCGGTCGCGATGGCTTCTACAAGGGCGAAACGGCGCGACTGATTGCCGAAGAGATGAAGCGTGGTGGCGGCATTATCACGGAAAAAGATCTCGCGGCGTACGAAGCCAGGGAACGCGCCGCCGTGAAGGGCACTTTCAAGGGGTACGAAGTGATTTCGATGCCGCCGCCAAGTTCTGGCGGAGTGGCGATGATCGAGATGCTCAATATTCTTGAGGGATTTGACCTCAAGGCGGCCGGACACAATTCACCACGCTACATCCATTGGCTCACGGAAAGCATGCGTCGCGCATTTTTGGATCGCGCACGCTACATCGGCGATCCAGATTTCGTGAACGTCCCAGTGGAGAGGCTGATATCGAAGGCGTACGCGAATGAGTTGCGAAAAACCATCCAGTCAGACAAAGCGTCACCATCGCAACCGGCGCAAATTGCCGATGGTGGAGAGAGTCTGGAAACCACGCACTACTCGGTCGTCGACAAGAACGGCATGGCGGTCTCGGTGACGTACACACTCGAAGCCGGCTACGGATTGGGTGCGGTGGTTGCTGGTGCCGGTTTCCTGCTCAACAACGAGATGGGCGACTTTAATGGCAAACCGGGACTCACCGACAGCACGGGCCTCGTCGGCACGCCTGCCAATATCGCGCGTCCTGGCAAACGCATGCTCTCAAGCATGACGCCCACCATCATCGCCAGGGACGGCAAACTGGTCGCCGTGATCGGCAGTCCCGGCGGTCGCACCATCATCAATACGGTGCTCGAGGTCGCGCTGAATGTGATGGCCTTCGATATGCCCATTCAAGCGGCGGTCAATGCGGCGCGCATCCATCACCAGTGGCTGCCAAACCGAATCACCATCGAACGCGACGGTGTGCCAGCGTCAACGGTGAGCGCGCTCGAAAAAATGGGACACACAGTGCAGTTCGGCGGTCAGCAGGGCACGGCGCACTCCATCATGATCGATACGCGCACCGGGCACCGCACCGGCGCGCCCGATCCTCGCGACCGTGATGCTGGGGCGGTGGGCCACTGAACGACGCGCGCGGTACAGGCCTCGGCAATCGGTTCGCTTTCCGTACTGCGTCACCCGACGGTTCCGCGCGACTCGGCTGGTTCACCACGCCGCACGGCACGGTAGACACCCCGGCATTCATGCCCGTGGGCACGCACGCCGCCATTCGCGGGCTCACCATGTCCGATGTATCATCGGTGGGCGCACAGATGGTGCTCAGCAACGCCTATCATCTGTACTTGCGTCCTGGTGATGCCATGGTGCGCGCCTTAGGCGGATTGCACGCGTTTGCACGTTGGAACGGCCCGATGCTTACCGATTCGGGCGGATACCAGGTGTTTTCATTGGCGCGTTACCGTACGGTGAGCGAAGAGGGCGTCGAGTTCCGGAGCAAGCTTGATGGCTCACGACACGCGTACACGCCCGAACGCGTGATGCAGATTGAGCGCAATCTCGGCGCCGACGTCATCATGCAGCTCGACGAACTGATTGCCGCTGGCGCGGACGAATCTGCGTCGCGTGCCGCGATGGAGCGCAGCCTGCGTTGGCTGGCGCGCAGCCGGGTCGAGTTCGAACGGCTTGAACGTGACGGACGAGCGCCGTTGTCCGCGATTCCGGTGCCCCACGGAACACCACCCGTCACGTCAGCCGACGACAAGCTTGAGGCCCCTGCGCAGTCGCTGTTCCCGATCGTGCAGGGCGGGGTCAACGCCACGCTCCGTCGTGCCTCAGTGCGCGGCATCCTTGATAGCGGCGCGTGGGATGGTATCGCCATCGGTGGTCTGTCGGTGGGCGAGGCGAAGTCCGACTTGCTGGCAACGCTCGACGTATGCGATCCCGAATTGCCGCGCGATCGACCGCGCTATCTCATGGGTGTCGGCTTTCCCGATGATCTCATCGAAGCGGTGCGACGCGGCATGGACCTGTTTGATTGCGTCGCGCCCACGCGCATGGGACGACACGGTACCGCGTTCACTCGCGACGGGACGGTGCAGATTCTCAAGCGCAGTTTTCGCACCGATCGCAATCCGCTCGACCCCACCTGTGCGTGTCCTGCGTGCACGGATTACGACCGCGCCTACCTGCG
>JANLVM010000699.1:0-2648 GCA_031364015.1 Gemmatimonadaceae bacterium | reverse complement strand
GAGGAACGCTCACGGAGCTCGTGGGCTCGCGGGCGCTTGAGGCCGATCGTGCAACGCGCGCCCGCGGCATGCCGGCATCGGCCAACGAACGAACATCCCGACTCGACCCCACCAGTTCCGCATGGAAACTGGCGACCGCCTATATCGATGGGGTGAACGCCTACATCGCGACGCTGACTCCTCGCGACTATCCCATCGAGTACAAGCTCCTGGGCCGGTCGCCAAAACGCATGGCGATGGTGGACATTTTTCACCTGCTTAATCGCATGGGCGCTACCCTCGCGACGTCGAGCGACGAACTCACCCACCTCGAGGCGCGCGCGCGGGTTGGACTCGCCGCCGCCGATGCGTTGTTCCCGGCGCACGCGCCTATCGTCGAACCGATCCAACCCAACGGTGAAGGTGGCGCGCGCTACGATACGCCAGGGATTCCGGGCCCCGGCGCGCCAGACCCCAGTGCGGTGGCCATGCTTCGCGTCACTCCTGCCGCCGAGTTGCAGCGCCTGGTGGCGTTCGCGCCTTCGCGCCGCGACGATGCGCTTGGCAGCAACAACTGGGCTGTGAGTCCTTCGCGAAGCGCGTCCCAGCACGCGCTGTTGGCTGGAGATCCCCACCTCGAGCTCACCCTCCCCAGCATTTGGTATGAATCGCACCTCGTCGTGCGTGACACACTCGACGTGTACGGTGTCACGATTCCCGGGGCGCCCGGAATTATTATCGGGTTCACCCCGGCCGTCGCATGGACATTTACCAATACTGGCGCCGATGTGATGGACTACTACGCCGAGGTGGTAGACATCCCCGAGGCGCCATCGCGGTATCAGGTCGATGGCGAATGGCGTTCGCTGACGCTCCGCGCCGAGTCGTATCGCGACCCGTTTGGTCGTGTGATCGGGGTGGATACCTTGCGATTTACGCATCGTGGACCGATGCGTCGTGTTGGCGGCCGCTGGATCTCCGTGCGCTGGACCGTGCTCGAATCCATGCGCGTGCTCGAAGGTTTCGATGCGGCCTCGCGCGCCACGACGTCCGACGCGCTACTGGACGCCATGTCATTGATGTATGAGGCGCCGGCGCAGAACATGTTGTCGGCCGATACGACCGGGACCATCGGCATTCGATCAACGGGACGCTATCCGCTGCGGCCGAACGATGGACGCGGCGACTTGCTGCACGATGGCAGCCTGAGCGCCAACGACTGGATTGGCTATTGGCCCGTGACCGATTTTCCGCAGTCCATACGTCCCGAGCAGGGGTTTCTGGCGTCGGCCAACCAAGAGCCGGTCGACCCCAGAGTGCAGTCGCGATACTTAGGAGCAAACTGGGAGCGCCCGTGGCGCGCAATGCAGATCAACCGACTCCTGCGCGGCGATTCACTTGTCACGCCCGACGCGATGCGACGATTTCAAAGTGATCCGGGAAGCACGCGCGCCGATCTGTTCGTCCCGGTGTTCCTGGACGCCGCCAAAAGCCAGTCGGGGAACCTGAAGGTGACGCGCGCCGCGGCGTTGTTGGCGGAGTGGAATCGGCAGTACACGCGAGAGAATCGTCGGGCGGTGCTGTTCGAGGAAATGATGCGACAGTTGTCACTTCGGCTCTGGGACGAGCTCCGGACCGACAGCATCAACAATCCAATTCCTACCGACATGATGACGGCCGTGTTACTACGCGAGCCCGCGTCGTCGTGGTGGGACGATCGCGCGACCGCAAATGTGGAGCAGCGCGACGAGTTACTCCGCGCCGTCATGTCGAGTGCGCTCGACTCGGTGATCGCCCAACGCGGTGAGCCGTCGGACGAGCGGTGGCGATGGGACCGGGTTCGCTTTGCGAACATCTTTCACTTGCTGCGACTGCCCGCGTTCTCGCGCCGCGAGATTCCGGTCCCGGGTGGCTCGGCAACGGTGTGGCCGTCAACGGGCGATGGCCGTGACGGGCCGAGTTGGCGGATGGTGGTGGAACTCTCGTCCCCGCGACGCGCCTGGGCGACATATCCTGGAGGGCAATCCGGCAATCCGATCAGCCCGCGCTACGATGATCGATTGAAATCATGGCGCGACGGAACGCTCGACACGGTACGGTTGCCATTGAGCCTCGAGCAGCTTCCCATCGCTCAGCAACGAGCGCTGCTCGTACTCTCGCCCGCGCGAGGAGTCCGCTGATGCGCTACGTGCTTATCGTCGTGCTGATGGCCCTGATGATCGCCGGTACGTGGTTCGCCGGTTGGGTGACGGTTCCCGTACTCGCCGCCCTTTTCGCGCTGGTTCGGCGCGACCTTCGCGCACCACGTGACGCCGGCATCGCCGCACTGCTCGCGTGGCTCTTCCTGTTGCTCCGCATGACATCACAACCGTCGTTTAACACGCTGCTCAACCAGTTGGGTCAGATTTTCCCTGTTCCGGGTGCCGCCGTCGCGGGACTCTCGCTGTTGTTGGCCGTCGTCCTTGCCGCCAGCGCTGCGCGGGTCATGATCGGCATTGTCGGGATACGCCACACCGGGGAACGTCCAGCGGATGTCAGCCCTACGACCAATACAGTTCAGTTTATGTAAATGTGTTAGATCAGCGGTTCACTCCTTGCAGGGAAGAGGTAGGAGTTGAACGTCATCCGGGCAGCAGGGAGCAGGAACAGATCCAGGCGTGTAGGGGAAC
>JANLVM010000698.1:0-2189 GCA_031364015.1 Gemmatimonadaceae bacterium | reverse complement strand
TACTCGACCGTCCTGGGCCAGCGGAGCGCCGATGCGCTCGGTGGCCGTCGTTGAGCCACCCTGGATCGCCCTGGCCGACAACTCGCCCTGCGTGCGCAGTTCACGCACCGCGACCTCAGTTAACTCGCTCAGCGCCGCCTTCGTGATCTGCGGCGTGCCGGCGGTGAGCAGCAGCCCGATGTTGAGTGCGCAATTGCCGACGTTGCCCAGCGTGGTCGCACTCACCATCTCCAGTCGATCGCGGTCGGTGTGATAAAACTGATCGGTGAAATGCCACAGCAGCACCGCGGGAATCTTTGCGCTGAGAAACGGCGTGTGGTCGCTGCCGCCTTCGAACGGATTGGACTTGACCACCCAACCAGTTGTTGACGCGCGGTCGAGACAACGCTGGCGCACGAAATCATTGAACCAGTAGGCGCGAATGGCCGTCACGGCGATGGGACTGCCACCCCATTCGGAATGCTGGTCTTCACCGCGCACCCACACGGCGGATGGATCGGGCATCTTCTCGATAAGAAACGTCCCGCCGGTGAGTGCGGTGTTCTCGCCCACCATGTCGAGCGACATTCCCCACTTTACGCCCGCACGCCGCACGCTGTCTTCCTTGAGGAAGCGATCGGTCGAGCGGATTTCGTCACCCCACAGGAACGTGAGCGTACGGGCCGGATTCGCCTGACCGCGTTTCACGAGGACGGCGGCCGTTCGTGCCATCTCGGCCAACAGCCCAACGCCAGACGCGTTGTCGTTCGCGCCCGGTTCTTGTACGTGCGCCGAGTAGACGAATCGTTCGGAGGGGCGCTGTGCGCCGCGAATTTCGGCAACGATCGTGCGTTCAGGTCGCAGTTCGAAGCGCGTCTTGATCATGGCCCGCACTTGCACGGGCCCAGTGGCCAGCGCGGCCTTGAGTGAGTCGCGGGACGCTGATGACACGAAGATCGCGAATCCGCGATTGACGGTGTCGCGCGTAATGCTGGTGAACTGGATGGCGGTGGTGTTCTTCGCCTGCTGGTTGTAGGCCGGCAGCTTCTGCGTGGCGAGAATGCCGAGCGCGCCTCGCTGCAGAGCCTTGGGAAACACCGCGCGGAAGTTGCCGTCGACCAGTGCAATGGCGCCTGCGAGATCCTGTTTGGCTAACTCGGCGTCGGTACCGGCCCCCACGTCTATCACACGTGCAGTCACACCGCCATCGGGTGTGGACCACGAGTTGATGGCGATCATGTTGTGATTTGTGGCCCACGACTGCAGTGGTGCTGAACGACCGACAATCGTGAGTGACGCGTCGTCGGGTGTCCACGCCGGTGCCGTCATCGGACGCGATTCCACGCGAAAGGTCAATCGATCGGAAGCCTTCGCCTGTTTTTCCGGCACGTATCCCGCCAGGGTAAGAAGCGCGGCTACGGTGTCGATCGATGCGTCGAATCCACGATTGCCCGGAAGCCGAAAGAACTGCTCTACGAAGCCGACGGTGACCCGCGCCCGATCGCCGGAGAGCTCGCGATTGATTGGCGCACTGAGGGCGGCCAACGCGGGCGGAATAACGCGCTTGGTTGTGGCCGGGGACTGCGCGGCGAGATGAGTCGCGCTCGGAACGAGAGACAGTAGCAGTGCCACCGGCACGCACGCTCGAATGAAGACGGGAGACGGGAGACGGGAGACGGGAGACATCAAGAGGGAGACATCAAGAGGGAGAGACGAGACATCCGCCACCTCGGCGGTTCAGCGTTTGCTGACGACCACAAAACGTGTCCAGTTGGCAGGCACATCCTGGCGCTCTGGGCAGTCAGGTTGTCGTGCGCGGTGATCCACCGCACCGTACCCCCACCCTGCGCCGAAGCGTGGGCCGTGACCGCCTCGATAAGTGCGGTTGCGGTACCAGTGCCGCGGGCCGATGGATGCACGTAGAGGTCATCGAGATGCCAGCCCGGCCCAGCGGTGAAGCTGTCGTAGAGGCGACGGTAGAGCACGAAGCCGGTGAGGGCGCCGTCCGTCTCGGCCACGAGCCCCTCGAGTTCGAGCGAGTCGCTCACGAGCTTCGCGAACACCGCGTCGACGATATCGGGCGTGAATGCGGTCTCATAGAACACTCCGTAGGCGACGAAGAGTGGCGTCCACTGCGCTTTGTCGGCGGCTGCAATCGGCCGGATCATGCGTCTGCTTGTTCTGCGAGCACGATGTCGGTGACAGCGACG
>JANLVM010000552.1:0-2339 GCA_031364015.1 Gemmatimonadaceae bacterium | reverse complement strand
CCGGTCCGGGCCACCAGTTTCGATATGCCTCAGTCGACTTGTCACTGGTCAGCGTGAGCGGCGGCAGGTCATCGACCACCGTAATATTCGTGACGCCGCGGGTCGCGAGCCCGTGCGCCGTGGCAATACCAGCAATGCCTGCGCCACAGATCACGACGTCGCTTGCTCTGGCCCCGGCGCGTCCTGCTTCCGGCGGCGGCGCGCCCTGCCGCCCACGATGTCCTATGGTCATCCCTTGCGTTTGCGTTTACGCGCCTTCCTTTCGTCTTTCTCAGTCTGCAGCCGTTCGAGCTCGCGAATCGATGCTTCGCGCGTCGCGATCAGTGCCTCTCGTTCGATCCACCCCTGACGATCGCGGGCCTCGGCGGCGCGCGTTCGCTCCAAACTTTGCGCGTCACGCCACGCGGCGACTTTCGCATGATCGCCACTCATCAGCACGTCTGGCACAGTGGCATCGCCAAATTGCGCCGGGCGCGTGTAGCTCGGTGCGCTGATTCCGCGATCATAGAATGAATCGCTGCGAGCACTCTCGATATCGCCCATCGCACCGGGAAGCAAGCGGACCACCGCATCCACGATTGCCAGTGCCGCCGGCTCTCCGCCGCTCAACACAAAATCTCCAAGCGACAGCTCTTCGGTCGCCAGGTGCTGCGCCACGCGTTCGTCCACGTCCTTGTAGTGGCCTCACAGCAACGTGAGCTCGGTACCGGCCGCAAACCGGACAGCGTCGGCGTGCGCGAATCGCTTGCCGCGCGGCGACAGCAGCACGATGGGTGCGCGAGCCCCGAGCGCCTGCACCGCCTCGTAGAACGGTCCGGGCTTCATGACCATTCCTGGGCCGCCGCCGAACGGGTAGTCGTCGACGGTCCGGTGCCGATCGTGCGTAAAATCGCGCAAGTCCACCACCCGATACGTCACGCCGCCTGTCCCCGCCGCCCTCGCTGGAATGCTCAGGGCCAAGGGCGCGGCAAAGAACTCGGGGAAGATCGTGACGATGTTTACGCGCAACATGGGGCCAAAACTACTCCAACAACCCCTCGAGCGGTTTGAGCACGATCAGGCGCGCCGCTTCGTCCACGCGCTCGATGATGTCTGGATGCCACGGCACGAGTGGCCGACCGGTCGCCGTTTCCACTTCCAGCAGCAGGCCTTGCGGCGCCTCGTACACATCGCGCACGCGACCCACCGTGCCGTGACCCGCGACATCGACTTGCATGCCGATCAGCGCGGAGACGTACACGTCATTGGCATCAGGCGCGGGTATGCGACCCGCATCGACGAGTAGGTAGCGCCCGCGCCACAGGTCGGCCTGGTCGCGATCGGTGACTTCGCGAACCCGCACCAACCATTCTTTGTTCATGTGTCGACCGTCCACGATCGTGAGCGCCTGGGGAGCGTCTGCACCATGCATGGTCAGATCACCCGTGCGATCACCGGCATAAATGATCGCGCCGGACGCGAAGATCACGTCCGGCGCATCGGTCATCGGTTCGATAGCCCACGCGCCGCGCACACCATGGGCGCGACGCACGCGGCCAACGACAGCGTACTCGACCAGCTTATGCCTCGCTGTTCGGCATGGCGACGGCACTCGCCTGGAGTTTCGTGGCCAAGCGGGCTTCATGACGAGACTTCATGACCCCGGCACGACGCAGCAAGGAGCGCACCGTGTCGGTGGGCAGCGCGCCCACGTCCATCCAGTAATTCACGCGATCGATCTTGAGATTCAGTGCGTTCTCGCCGCTGCGCGGCTGATACTGGCCAATGATCTCAATAAAACGGCCATCGCGAGGTGCCGTCGAGTCGGCAACAACAATACGGTACATAGGGGTCTTCTTCCGCCCTTCACGGCGGAGACGAATACGAACGGCCATCTCAAGGTCCTCTAACGATGGGGTGCTTTGGAGTCAGACGCTGACGCGTCGACTCGCGTCCTGAGCTCTTCGCGACGCCGGCGTTTCCGGGACGCACTCAGGGCCCGCGAACCAGCGGGCGAGGGACAGCCTGTAAAGATAGCGAAGGGCAGGTAGACAGCGCTACTGCGCCAGTCACCCGCCCAAGCACTTACGTCAAACCGTTCCGCTGGAACGGCTTACTTGACGGTGAACGCCGCCACCGCACGGGTCTTGTCCCACTCCATCGCGATCACGCCGCCCTTCCCCGCCGGTTTGACCGTCAGCTCCATCTGTTCGACCACTGCCGGAAGCGCCGTAACCGTCATCGGGATGCGCACGAGATCCTGTGCGGCATCGTAGGCGGTTCCCCACTGGCCCGTCTGTTTGCTCACGATCAATTCCCATTTGCCGGCTTGATCGAGCTTGGCGAATAACGTGTACTCG
>JANLVM010000523.1:0-10925 GCA_031364015.1 Gemmatimonadaceae bacterium | reverse complement strand
CACCAACCCATCGTCGGTGCCGGCCCACAACACCCCACGCGTAATCGGCGATTCCGCCAGCGCAAACACGGTGCCGTAGTACTCGACGCTGGTTTGGTCCAGTGTAATCGAACCGCCCGACGGCCCCAACGTGCGGGGATCATTGCGTGTCAGATCGGGGCTGATGACCGTGTAACTGTCGCCTTGAGTCGTGGTCTTGAAAATCACGCTCGACCCCACGTAGATAACTTTCGAATCGTGCGGGCTCACGACAATCGGAAACGTCCACTGCATGCGATACTTCAAATCAATGGCCGAATGCCCCATGGGATTGAGAGGCCACGGATTGATGTTGCGCTCCAGGCCGGTGCGCAAATCCTTGCGCGTGAGGAAACCGCCATAGCTTCCCGCGAAAATAATGTCTGGATCGGCTGGCCATGCGGTGACAAATCCGCTCTCGCCACCGCCCGCCTCAAGCCACATGCCGGTGGTGATGCCGCCTGCGGCGCGCGACGGGCCGCACAGTGTGGAGTTGTCTTGCTGCGCGCCACAGATCTTGTACGGGAAGTGGTTGGTCGTCGACACGTGGTAAAACTGCGCGGTGGCAAAGTCCTGCGCGGTCCACGTTTTCCCGCCGTCGGTGCTCACTGACGCACCGCCGTCATCGCCCTCGATCAGACGCTCGCTGTTGTCGGAGGCAATCCAGAGATCGTGCGAATCGCCATGCGGCGGATTGAGTGCGCTGAACGTCTTGCCGCCATCCCGCGATACCTGAAATGACACGTTGCTGGCGTACACGACATCGGCATTCTTCGGATCGGCGTAGATCTTGGTGTAGTACCACGCGCGCTGGCGCAGGCCACGATCTTCATTTGTGCGTGTCCAGGTCGCGCCCGCGTCATCCGATCGGAAGACGCCACCTTCGTCGGCCTCGATGATCGCGTACACGCGCCGCGGGTTCGCGCCGCTCACACTGATGCCGATGTTGCCCCAGAGTCCAGCCGGCAATCCGGGGTAACGCGTGATCTCACGCCACGTGTCGCCACCATCGATGGACTTGTACATCCCCGACCCTTTGCCGCCGGACACCATCATCCATGGCTTCCGATGCGCCTGCCACAACCCCGCGTACAACACGTTCGGGTTGCTGGCGTCCATCGCCAGATCGGCCGCGCCGGTAGAGTCATCCTTGAACAGCACCTTCTGCCAGTTCTTGCCACCGTCCTTTGAACGGAAGATGCCGCGTTCGGCGTTGGGTCCCCACACGTGCCCCTGCGCCGCGACGTACACGAGATCCGGATTCGTCGGATGTACGCGCACCTTGGCGATCTGACGCGTGTCGTTCAATCCGATGTTCATCCACGTCTTTCCGCCATCGGTGGTCTTCCACACGCCATCGCCGTGCGAAACGTTTCCGCGAATCGCGAACTCGCCACCGCCCACGTACACCACGTCCGGGTTTGACGGCGCGACCGCGATCGCGCCGATGGTGCCGCCGAAGTACTTGTCACTCATCGGGAGCCACGAGAGCCCGCCGTCGACGCTCTTCAGGACGCCGCCGCCGGTGGTGCCCATCCAGTACTCGCGCGGTCGGCTCACACTGCCGGCCACCGCGACCGAACGACCACCACGATACGGACCAATCTCGCGCCATCCAATCGACCCGAACGCCGTAGTATCAAACGGGGCCGAAAGGGGTGCGATGGCGGGCGCAACGGCACGCGGAACGGGAGGGCGCGCGGCGGGCTTGGCGCCTTGGGCAAGCACTACCACGAAGGGAACAATACCGCCGACGAACGCGGCGAGGGGCAGACGAGTGCATAACACGATGACGGTCTCCAAATCGGGATGAATCGCGAACCGCGACAATGCCAGTTTCGTCTGCAATCGGCAAGCGCCGCCCCCACCCGCGCTGGCCGGGTTGCGAGCCGGTGGTCGCTCCGGCGAGCGAATTCCAACAGATGACCCAGCGACCCGAAACCTCCCCCCTCCACTTCCGTACGAGCTAGCGTAGTGATATCATATCGCTACCAACCCTCTCCACCCGAGGCATCACATGCTACGAGAAGTTGAAGCCCGCCCCACCGCGGGAATCATGATGGCGCTCCTGATCGTTGCCGGCATTGCTGGCGGAATTGCCCTGATCATCTATGGCGCGCGCACCGGCACGGGCATCAGCGCCGGCGGCGGCGTCGCCCTGATTGCCCTGTTGTTGCTCTGCTTGCCCGGTCTTTTCACGGTCGCGCCGAACGAAGGCAAAGTGCTCACGCTGTTCGGCAACTACAAAGGCACGGTCAAGACATCGGGGCTCTGGTTCACCAATCCGTTCATGTCGAAGAAGTCGGTATCGCTGCGCGTTCGAAACTTCGAGACCAACAAGCTCAAAGTGAACGATCTGCGATCGAACCCGGTCGACATCGGCGCCATCGTCGTCTGGCGCGTGATTGATACGGCCGAAGCCGTGTTCGAAGTCAACGACTACGTCCAGTATGTCGCGATGCAAAGTGAGTCCACGCTGCGCACACTCGCCTCCGCGCATCCGTACGATTCGCACGGCTCGAACGATATCGCGCTCAGTACGCATCAGACCGAGGTAAACAGGGGCTTGCAGGAGGCGCTGCGCGAACGCTTTGCGAAAGCCGGCGTCGAAGTGATCGAGGCCCGCATCAGTCACCTGGCATACGCGCAGGAAATTGCCGCGGCCATGCTGCAGCGTCAGCAAGCCAGTGCCATTGTTGCCGCGCGTCAAACCATCGTCGAAGGCGCGGTGGGCATGGTCGAGATGGCTCTCGATGCCCTGAGTGCGAAGAACATCGTCACGCTCGATGACGAACGCAAAGCCGCCATGGTCAGCAATCTGCTGGTCGTGCTCTGCTCCGATCGCGCAGCGCAGCCGGTGGTCAACACCGGCACGCTGTACAATTAACTTTCCGTCACCAGACTTACGTTTCATGGCTGAACGAAAATCCTTCCTCCTCCGCATGGACCGCACCGTGCTCGATGCGGTCCAGCACTGGGCGAACGACGATCTGCGCAGCGTGAACGGACAGATCGAATTCCTGCTGCGGCGCGCGCTGCAGCAGGGCGGTCGTCAGCCGTCGGCGTCGACGCACCATACCCTGACGGTTGACCATGAGGGAGACGGATGAATGCTGCACGTTGACTGGCATCGTGCGCGTCGTCGCGCCGTCGCCCTGAGTGGTGCCGCCGTGGTCGCGCTTGGCGTGGGCGTGCTGCTGACGGTATTCGCACCAGCCGCGCGAGCGCAGGGCGCCAGTGCGCCGATCACGTACGTGTATCTTCGTGATAACGGCGATACGTTGGGCATCGAAACAATCACGCACGCCGGCTTTTCCGTTTCCGGTGTTCTGTCTATCAAGGGACAGCCGCGTACCGAGTGGCAGCAGGCGCTTCAAAACGGCGCACTCGGTGTGCTCACGCTTCGCATTTTTGCCCCTGGTGCGGTCGCCGATGCACCCCCGTTGCAGTCGGGCACGATTGAAATGCGCGGGGACAGCGCGTTCGTCGATCTCTCGAGCGGCACGCAGCGCGTCAAGCAGGCGATCCTGTCGAAGCCCGGTGGCGTTCCGCTGGTGAATGCCTCGGTGTTACACGCCACGCTGCTCGCGGCGCACGCACGCCGAATCAAGGCCACCACCGTCAACGTGTTCCTCACGTCGGGTGCACAAACGATTGCCGCCACCGTCGCGCAGTCGGGCGACACGACCATCTTCAAACTCGCGACCTCTGACATGCGAATCGTGCCGGCACCCGACGGCATGCCCGCAGTCATCATTTTGCCGGGTCAGGGTGCACGCGTGGTTCGGGCAACCCGCCCGGTGAACGCGTCCGCGGGACGGATCAACTACGACGCACCGGCCACGGCACCCTATATCGCCGAGCATGTGAAGATTCCTTCGGGGCGCGGGTACGATATCGCCGCGACGCTCACGAAGCCGAAAGGCGCCGCGAAAATGCCTGTGGTCATCACCATTAGTGGCAGCGGTCCGCAGGAACGCGATGGTCGCATCACCGTCGTGCCGGGCTACGAGATCTTTCGTCAAATCGCCGATACGCTCGGCCGCCGCGGCATCGCGGTGCTGCGTTTCGACGATCGCGGCGTGGGTGAATCGGGTGGACGCGAAAGTGCGGCCAGAAGCTCCAGCGCCGACTTCGCCGATGACGTGCGCGCCATTGTGTCGTGGCTCCGCGCGCGGTCAGATATCGACGCGACGCGCCTTGTGCTCGCCGGACACAGTGAAGGCGGTCTCATTGCGCCGATGATTGCCGTTAGCGATGCCCAGCTCAAAGCCATCGCGGTGTTGGCCGGTCCGGCATACGATGGTCGTACCGTGCTCATGTTTCAGAATCGGCAAGGCATCGACAACGCGCCGGGACTGACCGCATCGCAGCGTGACTCGCTCTGGAAGTCCGTGCCCGCAGCGCTCGATTCGATTGGCAAGACGAATCCGTGGATGGGATTCTTCATGACGCACAATCCGGTCGCTACCGCGAAACTGGTGAAGCAGCCGGTGCTGATTCTGCAGGGCGAAACGGACCGGCAGGTGACTGCCGAGCAAGCGGACTTACTGCTGACGGCGTTCCGCTCCAACGGCAATCGCGACGTGACCCTGCGCAAGTTTCCGGCGACGAATCACCTGTTCTTGAACGATCCGTCGGGATTGCCCGGCGGATACCCACAACTCAAGGACGCCAAGGTGCGCAAAGAGGTGCTGGGCGCGCTGGCAGACTGGGCGACTCGAGTACTGCGGTAGCCAATTCGCCGCGACGTGCTCCAGTGATTGGAGCGAAAGCGTAGCTCAGCATAAGTCGTCGCGCCCGCGTTACAGTAGGCAACGCCGGCGCTCGCTGCCCATCCGGCTCACGCCTCCTCCCGCTCCGCTTCCCATGCGACGCACCTCGCTTTCTCTGTTCGCGGCTGGCCTCGCGCTCATCGCCTGCGCCAAGACAGCCACCCCGCCAACTCCCGCGCCAACGCCCGTACCGGCGTCCGCGCCGACCAACGCTACCGGTCGAGGCGGCGGTGCACCCGGTGGCGGTGGTGGCGGTGGTGGTGGTGGTGGTGGTGGACAAGCCGCTCAGGGCGCCGCAGCGCAGGATCCGCAGCCACGTCCGTACGCGACGGTGATCACGGCAAGAGCCGTCACCAAGTCGGGTGTCTTCAAGGTCCATCAGGTTGGCAGCCGACTCTATTTCGAGATCCCTCGCAGCGAGTTGGGCAAGGACTTCGTCATTGTCAGTACGCTGAACTCCACTCCCGACGAGATCGCCATTCGCGGCACGCAAGGCGGGAACAACCTGGTGCGCTTCGAGCGTCGCGACCAACGCATCCTGCTGCGGGAGGCCAGTTACAGCGAGGTCAGCTCCGACACGTCGGCGGCCGGCAAAATGGCGTTCGACTTGATCGCCATGACCAGGATTCTTGCCGCGTTCAACGTGGAAGCGTACGGACCCGACAGCGCTACGGTCATCGAGGTGACACGCTTGTTCACCGGTGGTGTGCCGGAGTACACCGCACTCGGCGCGCGCGCCACGGTAGATGCGACACGCTCCTACGTTGATCGCTTCGCGGCGTTTTCGCGCAATGTCAACGTCACGGCAGTGCAGACGTTCACACCGCAGGCGGCGGCGGCTGCGGCAGGTGGTGGCGGCGGTGGACGTGGCGGTGCCGCGGGCCCGCCCGGTGCTACCACTGAACGCTACACGTTCTCGATTGCCAAGCTCCCCGACGTGCCGATGCAACCGCGTCTCAGTGACGATCGCGTCGGCTACATTGGTGTGACACAGCGTGATTTCTCCGGCAGCTATCAGCGGGTGGAAACGAAGCGCCTTATTTCGCGCTGGCGGCTCGAGTGTTCGACCGCGAGGGTCGGCAATTTGTGCGTGCCGAAAAAACCAATCACGTACTATCTCGACCCGGCCACACCGGCGTGGATCAAGCCGTGGATCAGGCGCGGCATCGAAGACTGGCAAGTGGCTTTCGAAGCCGCGGGCTTCAGCAAGGGTATTGTTGCGGCCGACGCACCAAACGATCCGGATTTTTCCGGCGAAGATGCGACGGTGTCGATGGTGCGATGGTTGCCGTCGGCCACTGAGAATGCTGTTGGACCCAGCCTCAAGGATCCACGCACCGGTGAGATCATCGATGCCGACGTGCAGACGTATCTCAACGTCATGAACCTCGGACGCTCGTGGTACTTCACGCAAGTTGGGCATCTCGACAAGCGCACGCACAAGTTCCCGTTCCCCGATTCGCTCATGGGACGGCTCGTCGAATACGTCACGGCACACGAAGTCGGTCACACGCTGGGCTTCCCGCACAATTTCAAGGCGAGCTCGATGTATCCGCTCGATTCCGTGCGTTCGAAGTCGTGGGTCGCGAAAATGGGCCATACGCCTACGCTCATGGATTACTCGCGCTTCAACTATGTCGCGCAGCCGGAAGACAATATCGCGCTGGATGACCTCATTCCCAAAGTTGGTCCGTACGACAAGTACGCCGTGATGTGGGGCTACTCGCCGATCGCTGGCGCGAAGTCACCCGAGGCCGAGAAGGCCACGCTGGACAAGTGGGCAAAGATGCAGGACACCATTCCGTGGTACCGATTCGCCAGCGACGGGGGCGCGCAAGGCACTGATCCTGGCGAACAGTCGGAAGCCGTTGGTGATGCCGATGCGGTGAAGGCCACCACACTCGGTGTGAAGAACATCAAGCGCACGATGGCGATTCTCGAGGCGGCCACCGCGTGGAAGGATGGCACTACGTATGATGACCTCGAGGAGATGTACGGTCGCACCATCGGACAGTGGGCCACCGAGATGGGTCACGTCGCGCGCATCATTGGCGGCGCCTACAAGCAGGAGAAACTCGTCGGACAAAAAGGCGCGGTATATCGCAATGTGGAACCGGCGCGCCAGCGCGAGGCGCTCAAGTATCTGCTCGACAACGCGTTTACAACTCAGTCGTGGTTGCTCGACGAAAGCATTCTGCGAAAGATCGAAGCCACTGGCAGTCTCACTCGCGTCGGCAACGCGCAAGCCCGCGCTTTGAGCAGCATTGTTTCTAACGATCGGCTGGCGCGCATGATCGAGATGGAAGCGATGGCCAAGTCGAAGAACGAGGTGTACCCCGTGGCCGACATGCTGGCGGATCTCCGCAAGGGATTGTGGAGCGAAATCAGTACGGGAAGCGACATCGACGTGTTCCGTCGTCGTCTACAGCGCCTCCATCTCGAAGCCATGGCCTCCAAGATCAATCCCCCCGCCGCGGTGGCGGCGGCCGCGCCCGCTGGCGGCGGCGGACGCGGCGGCGGCGCGGCCCCGGTGACTACGTCCGATTTCCGTCCGATTCTCAAGAGCGAAATGCGTGCGCTCGACGCCGACTTGGCGACGGCAATCGCCAGGACGTCGGATCGCATGAGCAAGGCGCATCTCGAAGACGCGCGCGATCAGATCAAGCAGATGCTGGATCCGAAGAATTAGGTTTGTTCTCGCGCCTCTCGCTCCAAAAGACTCAACCGTGCCGCGCCCGCTTCGGGTCAGGCCCCTTTTACCTCGTCCCCTCCCCATGCGATTTCGCACCCTCGCGCTCGTAACGGCCGGGCTGGCACTCGCGGCCTGTCGGCCCGCCAAGAAGCCGACCACGTCGCCGACGCCCGCGCTGAACCCTCCCGCAGGTACGGTGCCGACTCCCGGCACGCCGACCCCCGGCACGCCGACTCCCGGCACGCAACCGCCCGCAGGAATTCCCAATCTGGGCGCGCTTGCCGGTCTCGGCGGCGCGGCGGCCGAACCGAACCCGCGGCCCTACGCCACCGTCATCACCCCACGCGCCAAGTCGAAGAAGGGTGTGTTTGACGTGCACCAGGTTGGATCGCGTCTCTACTTCGAGATTCCCGCCGATCAGTTGAGCCGAGACTTCGTCATCACCTCGGTGCTGGCCGGAACCGCCGCCAGTATCGGCATCAACGGTACCCTGGGCACGGATCGCGTGATTCGGTTCGAGCGTCGCGAGAATCGCATTTTCATCCGCGAGATCAGTTACAACAACGTCGCCACCGACAGCGCACTCTCCACGAGTCGTGCCATGTCTTTGATCGGCATCTTCCCGATCATTTCCGCGCTCAACGTCGAAACGTATGGCAAGGACAGCGCCGCAGTGATCGAAGTGACGCGCATGTTTACCGGCGGGGTGCAAGAGTTCGTGGCCAACGGTCGTCGCGCCACGGTCGATGCCACTCGCTCGTACATCGACAAGTTCGCCGCGTTCTCGCGCAACGTGAACGTGACCGCGGTGCAGACGTACACCGCACAGGGTGCCGCGGGCGGCATACCAAACATCCCCGGACTGGCGTTGGGCGGCGGTCCGAGCGCCGTGACAGAGGCGTTCGCGTTTTCCATCGTGCGCCTCCCGGACAATCCGATGATGCCGCGGTTCATGGACGCGCGCGTCGGATACTTCGGTGAAACAAAGACGGACTTTGGATCGGCCGAACAGCGCGTGTTGCCGCGTCGGTATATCGCGCGCTGGCGGCTCGAGTGCTCCGACGCGATGGTGGGAAACTTGTGCGTGCCGAAGAAGCCGATCACGTACTACGTCGATCCGGCCACGCCGAACTGGCTCAAGCCATGGATCAAGCGTGGTATCGAAGAGTGGCAGTCGGCGTTTGAAATGGCGGGGTTCAGCAAGGGTATCGTTGCTGGCGAGGCGCCAAACGATCCCGATTTCTCGGGTGAAGATGCGTCCGTAGCGATGGTGCGCTGGCTCCCAAGCCCCGTCGCCAATGCCGTCGGACCGAGCACGACCGATCCGCGCACGGGCGAAATCATCGACGCCGACGTACAGATGTACCACAACATCATGGACCTGCAGCGTGCGTGGTACTTCACGCAAGTCGGTCACCTGGACAAACGCGCGCAGTCATTCCCATTCCCGGATTCGTTGATGGGACGGCTGGTGCAGTTTGTCGCGGCGCATGAAGTCGGTCATACGCTGGGCTTCCCGCACAACTTCAAGGGCAGCTCGATGTATGCGGTCGACTCCATTCGCTCGAAGAGCTGGGTGGCGAAGATGGGCCATTCGCCGTCCATCATGGACTACGCGCGCTTCAATTACATCGCGCAGCCAGAAGATGGAATTCCGCTTGGCGACCTGGTGCCGAAGGTGGGACCCTACGACAAGTTTGCGGTGATGTGGGGCTACAAGCCGATCGCCAACGCCAAAACGCCCGAAGCCGAGCGCAGTACGCTGGATACCTGGGCGCGCATGCAGGACACCATTCCGTGGTATCGCTTCGCGAGCGACGGCGGAGCTGGCGGTGCCGATCCCGGCGAACAGTCCGAGGCGATCGGCGATGCCGACGCGGTGAAGTCCACGAAACTTGGCTTCAAGAATCTTGAGCGTATCGTAAATCTCGTCGAAGCGGCATCGACCGTGGACAAGACCGCCGACTATTCCTTGCTGCGGTCGACATATATAGCCGTGTTGGGGCAGTGGGCCACCGAAGCCAATCATGTCACCAGGATCGTGGGCGGCATGAATAAGCAGGAGAAGGCGACGAGTCAGAGTGGACCGGTATGGACGCCCGTCTCGCGCGCTCGGCAGAAGGAGGCCATGAAGTTTTTGAACGAGGCCGTGTTCACAACACCCACCGCGATGATCAAACCGGCGATTCTCACCAAGCTTGAATCTGACGGAAACATCAATCGGGTGAGCGGCGCGCAGGGACGCGTACTGAGCACGTTGGTGTCGAACGCCAAGCTGCAGCGGCTGGTCGAATACGACGCGCTCGCGACCGACCGCCGCACGGTCTATTCACTGGGCGAAATGCTCACCGATCTGCGTCGCGGACTGTGGAAAGAGATTTACCGTGGCGCAACAATCGATGCGTATCGTCGTCGGCTGCAGGCCACGTACATTGAAGCCATGGCCAGCAAGATCAAGCCACCGCCCGCCAACCCGCAGGAGGCGCTATTGGCGCAGTTGTTTGGGGGCGGCGGACCGACCAGCACCCGGGATTTCCGCCCGCTGCTCAAGGACGAAATGCGGACGCTTGATCGAGAGCTGGCCACGGCAATTGGCACGACGAGCGATCGCGCATCCCGCGCACATTTGAGCGACGCACGGGATCAGATCAAAGCCATGTTGGATGTGAAGGACTGATCAGGCGACCGTCGTTTGGTTGTTCGGAGGGGGCGTGGCGCGCGAGCGCTCCGCCCCCTTTACGACGCCGGGAACTCCACTACCACCTCTGGTCACGCCTCCGGTTTCCGCCGCACCGCCGCTCGCCACAGCCACCAGATGAGCAACGGTTGCAACGGCAGTCTGATCCACAACGCCGCGATGTAAGTCGTGCTGGCTTCCTGTGACGCGCGCGCCATCTGCAGCATATTCACGTTGGCGGGAAACACTGCCACGAGCAGCGCGATGAGTGCCCACCCGGCGGCCACACGGGTCGCAGGAATGAGCAATCCAATCGCGCCGGCAATTTCGGCGGCGCCGCTCACCAGCGTGGCCATTCGCGCATTGGGAATCCACGCGGGCACAATGCGATCGAACGCGCCGGGCACGACGAAATGTGCCGTGCCGCTGATAAGAAAGAGGAGTGCCAAAGGCCACACACGAGCGGATCGCTCGCGGTCGGTCATCGCGCGGGCCAGGCGTACCAGAGCACCGCGAAGTAGTGACAGACGCTGCCGCCCAACACGCACAGATGCCACACCGGATGCGTCCACGCGCGACGCTTGTCGATGTAGAACACGACACCACCAGTGTAGCACAGCCCGCCGGCCAGCAACAGAATAAGCCCCGTGTGATCCATCGATTGTTGCGCCACGGTAAATCTCTTTCCACAGTCCGCGACGCAGATCGGTGAGCATTTCGCCCAGTGAATAGACCGTGCGGCGGTCGGTCGCGAGCGCGTCGT